>JBDSRU010000555.1:0-3051 GCA_039929145.1 Thermoanaerobaculia bacterium | reverse complement strand
ATGGCGCCGACGCCGCCCCGTCGCCGGACGCACGGCAGGGACTGGCCACCACTCGCGCGTTCGTCGAAGCCGTTGAACGCGCCTGGAAGACGGTCGTCGAAAGGGAACTGCCGCAACTGGATCGCCGCCTGCAGGCAGCGGGAGCGCCGGCGATCGGGCTGTCCGCGAAACTGAAAGGCTAGCGCGACAGCAGGAGCGCCGGAGGTCCTTCGATCCAGGAGAGAAAGTTTCCGTGCTGGAAGCGGTCGGGATGCCGTTCCAGCCCGATGAACCGACCAGAAGCCCTCGTTCCCTGTTCGAAGCCGAGGTCCGGCTAGGGCTTCAGATACCAGCCCCAGGGAGCGGTGGACTCATGGGTGGTGACCTGCTTGACCTCGAGGTAGTTCGCCAAACCCCATTCCCCGAGCTCGCGGCCGATACCGCTCTGCTTCACGCCGCCCCAGGGAGCCTGACTGAAGGTCGGCTGCGAGCAGTTGATCCAGACGATGCCGGCGCGGAAGCGGCGCGCAATCCGGCGACAGCGCTCGATGTCGGCGGACATCACTGCCGCGGCGAGACCGAATGGAGTGTCGTTGGCGAGGCGTACCGCTTCAGCCTCGTCACGGAAGGTACGCACGGCGAGCACCGGGCCGAAGACCTCCTCCCGCCAGAGCTCCGAGTCGACCGGGACATCGACGAACACCGTCGGCTCGAGAAAATAGCCCCGCTCGAGGCCCGGAGGCCGCCCCCCGCCGGTCAGCAGGGAGATCTTCGCGGCGCGCGCCCGATCGATATATCCCAGGACCTTTTCGTGCTGGCTGCGCGAGACCAGCGGCCCGAGCAGGGTGCCCGGGGCGAGACCGTCCCCGATCGGGATTCTCTGCGCCTCCTCGGCGAGCCGGGCGAGGAACTTCGGCGCCAGCGCCTCTTCGATCAGGAGTCGCGAGGTGGCGCTGCAGACCTGGCCCTGATTCCAGAAAATGCCGAACATCACCCATTCGACCGCCGCCTCGACATCAGCGTCGGAAAAAACGACGAACGGCGACTTGCCTCCGAGCTCGAGCGAGACGTTCTTCACGTCCTGCGCCGCCGCTACCATCACGCGCCTGCCCGTCGCCACCGAACCGGTGAAGGCAAGCTTGTCGACCTGCGGGTGCAGCGTGAGCGGCTCGCCGGCCGCGCTCCCGGTTCCGCTGATCACGTTCAGCACACCCGCCGGCAGGTCGACCTCCTCGGCGATCGCCGCGAGTTCGAGGGCGGAGAGCGGTGTGAGCTCGGAAGGCTTGAGCACGACGGTCGCTCCGGCCGCGAGCGCGGGTGCGACTTTCCAGGCCGCCATGAGGAGGGGGTAGTTCCAGGGGATGATCTGCCCCGCAACGCCCACCGGTTCGAGCCGTACCCGCGACGAGAAACGCGCATCGGGGAGGGCGAGCGGCCGCTCCTGCCGGGAGTCGAGGTCGATCGCGAGGTCGGCATACATCGCGAAGCAGCCAGCGGCATCGTCGACGTCCCAAAGCGCCTCCGGGAGAGGCTTGCCGTTGTCGAGCACCTCGAGCCGGGCCAGCTCCTCTCGCCGGCTCCCGATGCGCTCGGCGATGGCGCGCAGAAAGCCGGCCCGTTCTGACCCTGAGGAGGTCCCCCAGCCGCTTTCGAAGGCTCTCCTGGCAGCGCCGACCGCCCGATCGACATCGGCCGCTGTGCCAGCCGGCGCCTGGTGAAGAACTTCGCCGGTCGCGGGGTTTTCGACCTCAAAACGCCCGCCGAGGGCTGGAGCCACCCACTGTCCGTCGATAAACAGCCGATCGCGCACCTGAACCTCCTGCGGGTGGGGGATTTGGTGCCCAAACCTACCACCCGCACCGGCGAAAGGCCCCCGGATGTGCTAATTTTTGAGATCGGCTTCCGATGATTCCAGCGACCAGGACAAGCATTCCGGCGACGAGCCCCCTTCTCCGTCCATTCCGGTTCGACGGGCTCGAGATCGGCGGGTTCCGCGACGCTCAGGAGGGCTCGGGCACAAGCCGCGGACAGTGCGATGCGCTGCTGGCGCTCGACTTCGAAGGCACCGCTTTCAGGCCGCTCGCCGAACGGCTCGCCCAGGCCAGGGGTCGCATTGGAGAGAGCGGAGTGCTGCTGCTCGCGCTTCCGAACCGCTTCGGTCTGCGATTCTGGTCGGGCTGCCCCGAACCCGGAACCGGCCGCCTCTTCGCTACGCTCGTCCCTCCCGATGCGCGCAGTGGCGCGACTTCCGCTGCCGGGACTCCGATCGACGCGGCTCGAAGCTACGTCTCGCGGCGTGAACTCGCCGATGCCTTGACGCTCGCGGACCTGAAGGCGCTCGAGTGGTTCTTCGCCGTGCCCGAAAGGGGCGAAGGCGACGGCTCCGGGGCGCTGATTTCCGCTCGATTGGTCGAAGCATCGCCTGAGCTTGCCGCTGAGCTGACCTCGCTCCAGCCCTCGGCAGACCGCCTTCGCCCGCGGCTCGACCTGTTTCCGGAGACGCTCGTCGGGCGCGAGCTCGCGCGCTCCGGACTGTTCGCGGAGTTCGCCAACCATTTCTTCGTCGCGGCGACGGGCCGCGACGTCGCCCCCGACTCGACGATCTGGGCACGCCTGCGCCCGCCGGCGAAAGAGGTCGCCTGGCACTTCGCAAGCTCGCGCAAGGATCCGGTGGCGACAGTTTTCGACCTCGACAACGACAAGATCACCGTGCGCAAGGAACGCCTCGCTTCCGGCCAGGGGGGCGAAGCGGGAGGGATCCACTGGAGCTTCCCTCCGAGCTCGCCGCTGGCCGCCGGCGAACCGCTGCGCCTGCGCCTGCAGCGGCATCTCCTGGCGGGCAGGGGCGTTGGCTTCCTCGGCGAGATCGTCGACCTCTTCGCCGCGGTTCGCGAGCGCTTTCCGCTCGCAGAGGGGCTTTCCGCCGAGGCGCTCGACGCCATCGCGACCAACGCCACCCGCGATTCAGCCGGCGCTTTTGAACTGTTCGATCTCGAGTGGCGAAGATCCGCCGGCGTCGGAGCCTCCTGGTGGATTCTGCGCAATGTCCTGGCTTGCATCGAGATGCGCGGG
>JBDSRU010000554.1:0-5452 GCA_039929145.1 Thermoanaerobaculia bacterium | reverse complement strand
GACCGCCGGAGCCGCCGTATTGGCGGCGCGCGAGGAACGCAGCAACAGTACGTCGCCTGTCGGCGTGCCGTCGGCGGCGAGAACACGTGCTCCGATGCCCGTTCCCGACCCCGAGGTCGGAGGCTGCAGGTCGGACTTCCACACCACCGCGATGAGACCGGATGCGCTGACGGCGACCCGTGGCTCGCTCGGGAGCCTGCCGCTCGGCCCGGCGATCGAAGACGAACCGAGCGGCGCGCCGTCGGGATCGAAGAGTTGCGCCCGCACATGCAGGTTGCTGTCCTGCTCGCCTTCGATCCAGACCAGCGCGATCGTTCCGTCGCCCCGCACGGCGACGTGGGGCTGGCTCCTGCCGATGGTGCCGACGGACCCCAGCGAGATGACTTCGCCCTCGGGCGCGCAATCCGCTCCCAGCATCCGGAAATAGACGCTCGGCAGTGCGAGGGGCACCCGCAAGATCTCCTGCCAGGCGACGACGCTCCTGCCGTCGCTGGCGGTCGCGATGCTCACTGCGCCAGGGTAGGGAGAGACCTGCGAGATCGCACCGGTGTCGACCCGGACGGCTGCGCTTGCAGTCGCGCCCAGTCGGTCGAAACACTGCGCAGCGACCTCGGCCCCGCCCAGCTCCGGGCGCTGGCGCACGCCCGCCGTAACGCCTTTGCCTCCGCCGTCGAGGCCCAGATCGGCGCTCGGAAGATCATGATCGCGCAGACTTCCGGAGACCGGATGATCGTCGCGATCGAAACGGCGCTGGCGACCGATATCGGGAAAGACATCGAGGTGGGCGCTCTTCCAGGTGACGCCCCAGCCGCCATTGCGGTCTGCGGCGATATTGGCCCCACTCTCTAAGTCGCCGTCCGGCAGGCTGACGGCGATGTCGCCACCCAGCGGGACGATCTGCGCCGAAAGCGGGGCTCCGAAGCTCAGCCCGAAGCCGAGGGCCGCGAAGATCAGAGACGTCGACGGGAATCGCGTGAAACGAGACAGACCAGGTGACAGATGACGAACGCTCATGCCGGAGCCCTCCCTGGATTCGCGGGCCCGAACTCGTTGCGAGACGGCCCCGAATCAAGGTAGCACAGCGAGCGCTTTAGACGGTCGCGGCCCGGCGTTGCCGCCGGAAGGGGCGAAAGAGGAAGGCTCAGCCGACGGCGGCGCTGGCGTCCGCCGCAACGGAAAGCGGCGCTGGCGGCACGTGTTCGTGCGCGTGGTAAGAGGAGCGCACCAGCGGACCGGCTTCGCAATGCAGGAAGCCGAGCTCCATGGCGTAGGCCTTGTGCGCGGCGAACTCGTCCGGGTGGACGTAACGGTCTACCGGCAGGTGCTTCGGGGTCGGCTGCAGGTACTGACCCATCGTCAGCACCTGGACCCCGGCGGCGCGGATGTCGCCGATCGTGGCGCGGATCTCCTCCGCAGTCTCGCCGAGACCGAGCATGATGCCGGTCTTCACCCGCCCGGCGTAGCTTCCTTCGTCGCGTCGCCGGGAGGCGTCGGCGAGCAGGGCGAGCGTCCGGTCATAGCGGCTGCCCGGGCGAGCCGCCCGGTAGAGACGCGGCACCGTTTCGGTGTTGTGCGAGAAGACCTCCGGCGCCGCGGCGAGAACGACATCGAGCGCGTCCGGCACGCCACGGAAGTCGGGCGTCAGGACCTCGACCGCACAGGTCGGATTGCGCTCGTGGATGGCGCCGATCACCGCCGCCCAGTGGCGGGCGCCGCCATCGGGAAGATCGTCGCGATCGACCGAGGTCACGACCGCGTGTCGCAGGCCCATCACCGAGACCGCCTCGGCGACGTGCGCCGGCTCGGCAGCGTCGACGCCTGGATTCGGCCGGCCCGACGTCACCGCACAGAAACCGCAGCGGCGAGTGCAGATTTCGCCGAGGATCATGAAAGTGGCCGTGCCGTGCTCACCCCAGCATTCGTAGATGTTGGGGCACTTGGCTTCCTTGCAGACGGTGTTGAGATTGAGGCTGTCGACGAGCTTGCGGACCTCGTGATACTTCGCCGGCGTGGCGAGCTTGATGCGCAGCCATTCCGGACGCCGCTCGCGGCGCTCTGGACCGCCGCCGGTGGTCGCGGCGCGCCCGCCGATCTGGACCAGATTTTCGCTCACGAAGACGATTCTATCCTCCGGCGCGGTCAGCTCGAGGGCGGCTCGTCGAAGTCGAGCGCCACGTCGAGGGTCGGCGCGGAGTGCGTGATCCAGCCGACCGAGATCAGATTGACCCCACTCTCGGCGACCGCCCGCACGGTCTGGAGGGTGATGCCGCCCGAGGCCTCGGAGATCGCCCGGCCGTGAATTCGGCTCACGGCGACGGTGAGCTCCGCGGGAGTCATGTTGTCGAGCAGGATCACGTCGGCACGCGCGGCGAGCGCCTCCTCCAGCTGGGCCAGGGTCTGAACCTCGCATTCGATCTTCACCAGGTGTCCGACCGCGGCGCGGGCGCGTTCGATCGCCAGCTGCACTCCGCCTGCGGCCACCAGATGATTGTCCTTGATCAGCACGGCGTCGTCGAGCCCGAAGCGATGGTTCGCTCCGCCGCCGCAGCGCACCGCATACTTCTCCAGGGCGCGCAGGCCGGGAGTGGTCTTGCGCGTGCAGACGATCGCCGCATGCGTGCCGGCGACCGCGTGCACCAGCGCCCGGGTCGCGGTCGCGACACCGGAGAGGTGGCCGAGAAGGTTGAGCGCCGTGCGTTCGCCGGTGAGAATCGGCCGTGCCGGCCCGCTGATCCGGGCGAGCGTCGTCTGCGCGGTCACCACGTCGCCGTCGGAAACCAGCGCTTCGAACACGACCGCGCCATCGAGCAGCGCGAAGACCCGCTCCGCCATCGGCAGGCCGGCGATCGAGCCGCCGCTGCGCGCCACGATCCGCGCGCTGGCGCGCTTCTCCAGCGGAATCGTCGCCTCGGTGGTCAGGTCTCCGGCACGGCCCAGGTCCTCGGCCAGAGCGAGGCGCAAGAGCGCTTCGTAGGTCAGCGGATAAGGCGGCGTCGGGCGGATCATGCGATCGCCGTCGCGAGCAATTCGGCGTCGTCGGAAGGCGTCTCCGGTGCCGGCGCGAAACGCACCGCGACGCCGCCGCCGGAGAGATCCACCTCGAGGAACTGGCGGAAGCGCCAGGCCTCCGCCGGACGCGGGAAATCGGTCCGGAAGTGCGCCCCCCGGCTCTCCTCGCGGTGCAGCGCCGAGGCCGCGACCAGCGCTCCGACGATCGCCAGGTTGCGCACTTCCGAGGGCGCCGCCGGAAGGCGACCGAGCACCTCGGCGAATCGTCGCTTGGCGGATTCGAGCCCCGCGGCGTCGCGCACCAGGCCGAGGCGTTCCCAGGCGAGGGCGCGGATCTCCTGGCGCAGGTCGGCAAAGGCGCCGATCGGATCGACCTCGGCCGCGGCGCCATCCGGAAGTGGGCCCAGTGCGGCAACCGCTGCGCCCGGCTCCGGCTCCCGGCGCGAACTGGCGCCGATCGCCTCGGCCACCCGCGAGCCGAAGACCAGCGCCTCGAGGAGGGAGTTCGAAGCCAAACGGTTCGCACCGTGGACGCCGGTCGCCGAAACTTCACCACAGGCCCAGAGGCCGGGAAGGCTCGCCCTCCCCCACTCGTCCACCGCCACGCCACCCATGAAGTAGTGCGCCGCCGGCACCACCGGCATGAGCTCGACCCGGGGATCGATTCCGGCCTGCCGGCAGTTGGCGAAGATCGTCGGAAACTGGGCCGGGAAGTGCTCGCCGATCGCCTGACGTCCGTCCAGAAAAACCTTGTGACCCCCTGCCAGCTGTTTCCAGATGCTTCGCGCCACGACGTCGCGCGGCGCGAGCTCAGCGTCGGCGTGTTCGGCGGGCATGAATCGAACTCCGGCGTCGTTGATCAGTGTCGCGCCTTCGCCGCGCAGGGCTTCCGAAAGCAGCGGCAGCGGATCGAGATCGACGGCGAGCGCCGTGGGATGGAACTGCACGAACTCGAGATCCACGAGCCGCGCTCCTGCCGCCGCGGCCAGAGCCAGGCCGTCACCGGTCGACTCCGGAGGGTTGGTGGTGAAGCGGAAAAGCTGGCCCAGACCACCGGTAGCAAGCACGACTTGCGTCGCCTCGTGGAGCACGAGGCGGCCGTCAGAGTGCCGGACGAGGACTCCGACGACGGCAGGCTCGCGGTCCGTTCCCTCCATCGCCACCACGAGCTCGGCTGCGAACGCACCCTCGAACAGTTGGACCCAGGGCACGGCGCGCACGCGCTCGGCGAGCGCCCGCACCAGCTCGGCACCCGTCGAGTCGCCGTGCGCATGCAGGATCCGTCGCCGGCTGTGGGCTGCCTCTCTGCCGAAGTCGAGCTCTCCCTTGGCCGAGCGATCGAATTCGGCTCCGAGCTCGATCAACCGGCGGACGGCGGTGACCCCCTCCTCCGCCAGGAGCTCGGCGATCGCCGGATCGACCAGCCCGGCCCCGGCCGCCACGGTATCGGCGGCATGGAGCTCCGGCGAGTCGCCGGCACCCATCGCCACCGCGACGCCGCCCTGCGCCCAGAGGCTCGAGCCCGAGGAGAGCGTCGTCTTGGTGAGCAGATCGACGCTCCGCCCTTCGAGCTCCAGCGCGCAGGCAAGCCCGGCGACTCCGGTGCCGATCACCACGACATCGGCCCGGCGGCGCTCGATCCCGCTCGGCGCCTCCGTTTCGCTTCGCCGCTGCTGCGCCTCGCTCATCGCTTGGCTCCTCTGGCGACCTCCAGCATGCGCTCGACGGCGCGGCGGGCGCGCACGGCGACTTCCATCGGCACCTCGACGCGAAATTCGAGCGTCTCGAGGCTGCGCAGGATCTTCGGCAGGGTGATGCGCTTCATGTGCGGGCACAGGTTGCAGGGCCGCACGAATTCCACCTCGGGGTGCGCGGTCGCGACGTTGTCGCTCATCGAGCACTCGGTGATCATGACCACCCGCCGAGTGCCGGAACCGCGGGCCACACCGACCTCGCGAATCATCCCGGCGGTCGAGCCGACATAGTCGGCCGCCTCGAGGACGTCCGGCGGACACTCCGGATGGGCCAGCACGAAGACTCCCGGGTCGGCAGCGCGCAGCGCCCTGATCTCGGCGCCGGTGAAACGCTCGTGCACCTCGCAATGACCTTTCCACAGCACGAGCTCGACCGGCGTCTGCGTGGCGACCCACTTGCCGAGATATTCGTCGGGGAGAAAGATCACCTTCGGCACGCCGAGCGACTCGACGACCTCGACCGCGTTCGCGGAGGTACAGCAGATGTCGGACTCCGCCTTGACGTCCGCCGAAGTGTTGACATAGGTCACGACTGGAAGGCCGGGGAAGCGCTCCTTGAGCAGCCGCACGTCGGCACCGGTGATCGACGCGGCGAGCGAGCAACCGGCCAGCCGATCGGGGATGAGCACGATCTTCTCCGGCGACAGCACCTTCGAGGTCTCGGCCATGAAATGCACGCCGCACTGCAC
>JBDSRU010000553.1:0-3393 GCA_039929145.1 Thermoanaerobaculia bacterium | reverse complement strand
AAATCAGATTGTGGGCGCGGGCGATCTCGGCCGCGCCGGCGATGTCGGTGACTTCCATCATCGGGTTCGTCGGCGTCTCGACATAGATCATCCGCGTCTCCGGCCGGATGGCTGCCTGGATCTCGTCGAGGCGGGTCGAATCGACCCAGGTCGAAAGGACGCCGTAGCGCGACAGCACCTGGGTCATGAAGCGGTAGGTGCCGCCGTAGACGTTGCGCGAGAAGACGACGTGCTCGCCGCTCTTCACCAGCGTCATGAGGGTCGCGATGGCCGCCATTCCGGAGGCGAAGGCGTGGCCGGTCACCCCGCCCTCGAGCACTGCGACGTTCTCCTCGAGCGCGAAGCGGGTCGGATTCTGCACCCGCGCGTATTCGAAACCCTTGTGTTTGCCGAGCTCGTCCTGAAGGTAGGTCGAGGTGGCGTAGATCGGCACGGTCACCGAACCGGTCGCCGGATCCGGATGCTGCCCGGCGTGGATGGCGCGGGTCGAAAATCCGCGCGACTTCGGATCGCCTTTCACGGGTGATGCCCCTTTCTGTTGGGCCCTGCAGCCCGGATCCTATCAACGCGTCTAAGATGGATCCCATGACCGACGCACGCCAACCCCGCGAAGAGTTCTCCCCGGTGCGCTTCTGTGCGGGCGCGCTCGAGCTCCTCGATCAGACCCTTCTGCCGCGGGAAGAGGAGTGGATCTCCTGCCCCAGTGTCGAGTCGATCGCCGCCGCCATTCGGCGTCTGGCTGTGCGTGGCGCGCCGGCGATCGGCATCGCGGCGGCCTACGGGCTGGTCGTCTCCCTGCTCGATCCGAACGACCCCGAGCCCGATCCGGTGCGGCGCTTCGATAATGCCCAGCGGATCCTCGGGGACAGCCGGCCGACGGCGGTGAATCTACGTTGGGCGCTCGAGCAGGGAGAGGAGGCGTTCGAGCTGCTGCGCGCCGGAGGCGAGCGCTCGACGGTCGAGCTGGCGGCCAGACTCCTCGACTGGGCCGAGGCGCTCCATGCCGACGACGTCGACCGCAACCGGCGGATCGCCGAGCACGGCGCGGCGCTCTTCGCCGCCGGCGACCGGGTGCTGACGCACTGCAACGCCGGGGCTCTCGCGACCGGCGGTATCGGCACTGCGATCGGGGTCATCGCCGCGGCGCATCGGGCCGGGCGCCTCGCTGCGGTCTGGGTCGACGAGACGCGGCCGTTACTGCAGGGGGCGCGCCTCACGGCATGGGAACTGCTGCGACTCGGCATTCCGCATCGCCTCGTCACCGACTCGATGGTGGGGGCGCTGATGAGCCGCGGTCTGGTCGAGCGGGTGATCGTCGGCGCCGACAGGATCGCGGCCAACGGCGACGCGGCGAACAAGATCGGCACCTACACCGTCGCCGTCCTCGCGCAGCGCCACAAGGTGCCGTTCTACATCGCGGCGCCGTTGTCGACGTTCGACTCGCGGATCGCCTCGGGAGCGGAGATTCCGATCGAAGAGCGCGCCGGCCTCGAGGTCACCGAGCTCGCTGGATCCCGTCTCGCTCCGGTCGGCACCGCGGGATTCAATCTCGCCTTCGATGTCACGCCGGCGGAGCTCATCACTGCGATCGTGACCGAAGAGGGCGTTCTCGAGCCGCCGTTCGGCCCGGCGATCGCCCAGCTGTTCAACTGAGCCGGAAGCTCATTGTGTTGGCGCCTCGAGGCGCACGATGCGGCCGTCGACGTCGCTGGTGATGCGACGACCGGGGAGCGCCGCGAGCGCCTCCTCGGTGATCTGCCGCCAGGAGACCGCGGGCTCCGCGAGGAGGGTGGGGCTCGTGCCGCCATCGCCGGCGGAGAACAACGGGTAGCCGTCGCGGTAGCCGTTGCGCCAGGTGTAGTCGAGGGTCACCGCGCGGTAGCGCCGGTCGAGCTCGAGCGGCGAGAACGCGCTCTCGCCGGCGGCCCGCACGGCGACCTCGCCGGCGTCGACGCGGGTCTTGCCGAAGGCGTCGACGTGGTAGCTGAAACGCACGCCCGCGACCTGCAGGAAACGGCCGTGGCCCAGTGTCGCCTGGGAGACCGACTTCTCCAGGAGCGTCAGAAGCTCGCGCCCGGCGACCTCGAAGACCACCGGCTTGTCGTCGTAGTAGAAGATCCCTTCAAGCTCATAGACGCGGACGTTGCCGCCGGCGGCGACGTCGTCGTTCACCCGGATCGCTCCGCCGTTGACGAACGCGAGGTCGGAACCGAGGCGGTCGCGCAACATGTCGCAGAGCAGGTCGCCCAGGGCCGTTTCCCGGCCGCGGATCGCCGGTTCGGTGCCCTCGAGCAGATGTTCCGAAGTCGCCACGACGTCGAGCAGTTTCCGGCCGGTCTTCTCCTCGATGGCGGTTGCCAGGCGCACGAGCGAGGTGGCCACCTGACGGACCATGTCGGGATCGAGCTCGACCGACTTGTCGAGCTCGACCAGCGTGCCGTTGCCGGCGAAGCGCCGCTTCCCGCTGCCTCCCGCGGCCGGCAGGACGTCGATGCGATAGGCGCTCTTGGCGTCGGCGTCGGCCTTGGTGATCGTCGTCGTTCCGATCTTGCGGAACTGGGCAACGTGCTCGTGGCCGCCGACGATCCAGTCGATGCGGTCGCCGAACTCCTCCGCCAGCCGCTCGTCCTCGCCGAGCTCCTGATGGGTGAGCGCAACGACGAACTCCGCCCCCTCGCGCTCGAGATCGTCGAGGACGCGCGTGATCGTCGCCCGCCGCTGTGCGAGGTCGTAACCGTATTCCAGCCAGGGGCGGCGCTGATCGTCGAGAGTCAGGCCGAAGATGCCGACCCGGATGCCGCCCAGCTCGAGGATCTGGTGGTCCTTGACGTTGGGAAAGCGCGTCGCCAGCGGCTGCATGCCGGGTGTAGCGCCGCCGCTGACGGAGATGTTGGAGCTGATCCAGGTGAATTTCGACTGCGCGATCCGGTCATAGAGGATCTGCGGATCGGTATTGTCGAACTCGTGGTTCCCGGGGGTGACGAAGAGTCGGTCGTCGAACTCCCCGGAGCCGTCGAGCAGATTGAGAGCGTCGACCATCGGCACGCCCTTGAGGTACTTGCTCATCACCGACGGAAAGAGAAAATCGCCGGCGTGCAGCACCAGTACCGGTCGCCCGGAGCGCTCGAGCTCCTTGCGCAGCGTGCGGACCCGCGAGAACCCGCCTTCGGCACCGGCCCGCAGACCTTCGATCTTGTAGGTGTCGTTGATCTGGAGAATCGTGAAGCCGCCGGCAACGGACGTCGCCGGCGCGGCCGGCGGGACGTTGGTAGCCTGCGGAACCCTGGACGCCCGCGGTGCGCCAGCGCAACCTGAGCCCAGGAAAGCGAGCGTCGTCGCGACGCAGAAGAGGGCGAGCCTCGTCGGGAGAGTCGCACGAGTGCGCCGGAAAGT
>JBDSRU010000552.1:0-22078 GCA_039929145.1 Thermoanaerobaculia bacterium | reverse complement strand
AAGAGAAGCCCAAGCAACCGAAGTCCAACGTCGCGGTCACGGGCTTGTATTTCTACGACAACCAAGTGGTCGACATCGCCGCAAAGCTGTTGCCGTCGCCGCGCGGCGAGCTCGAAATCACCGACGTCAATCGCGCCTACATGGAGCTGGGCGAGCTCTCGGTGCAGATCCTCGGACGAGGGATCGCCTGGCTCGACACCGGCACGCACGAGTCGCTCCTTCAGGCCTCGGAGTTCATCGGCGCGGTCGAGCAGCGCCAAGGATTGAAGGTCGCCTGCCTGGAAGAGATCGGGTTGCGCATGGGCTACCTCTTGCCGGCCCAGGTTCTCGCTCTCGCCGACGATCTCGGGCGCACCGAATATGCGGACTACTTGCGCCGCATCGTGCACGAAAAGGCACTCGGTTTTTGAAGCTGGTCGAGACACCCCTCGCCGGCGTTCTTCTCGTCGAGCCCAAGGTATTCAAGGACGAGCGCGGCTTCTTCCTCGAGGTCTGGAACGCCGGCACCTTCGCTGCCCAGGGCCTCGACGTCGACTTCGTGCAGGACAATCACTCGCTCTCGCAGCACGGCACCCTGCGCGGCCTCCACGTGCAGCTGCCCAACTCGCAAGGCAAGCTCGTGCGCTGCACCGAGGGGACAGTCTTCGACGTCGCGGTCGACATCCGTCGCGGCTCGCCGACCTTCGCGCGCTGGTTCGGCGTCGAGCTCTCGGCCGAGAACTTCCTGCAGATCTGGGTGCCTCCCGGCTTCGCGCACGGTTTCTGTGTGACTTCCCCCCGGGCGCAGGTCGAATACAAGTGCACCGAGCTCTACGACCCGGCGGGCGACCTCTCCATCGCCTGGAACGACCCGGCGATCGGCGTCGAGTGGCCGCTCGACGCCCCCCTGCTCTCGCCCAAGGATCAGCAGGCACGGCGTCTCGAAGAGCTCACCGACCGCCTGCCGGCCTACGCCGGCTGAAGCGCGTTCGCCCGGCCCCGCGTCCACCGCGCCCACCGCCTCCGATGCCTCCGACGCCCGGCTCCACAACGCTCTCCGCCGCCGACCGGTCGCAGCTCGCCGGGTGCGGCATCCCGCTCGAGGAAGCCGAGCGCCAGCTGGCGCTTCTCGCCGCCCGGCCGGGCAGCGCGTCCGTGCACGCCACCCGCCTCCTGCGTCCCGCGACGATCGGTGACGGCATCGAACGGATTCGTGAAGAGGAGATCCCGGGCCTTCTCGCCCGTGCGAAAACGGCGCAGAGGCAAGGCCGATTTCTCAAGTTCGTCCCGGCATCCGGTGCCGCATCGCGCATGTTCCGTAGCCTCGCCGCTATCGCCGAGAACTTCCCCGATGGAGATTACGGAGCCATCCGCTCCGCCGCAGCACGGGGCGATTCCGATGCGAAAGAGGTCGTCGATTTCGTCGCGGCCCTCCCCGCGATGCCACTCGGGCGGGCGCTCGAAAATAGCCTCCCGGGCATCCTCGAGCGGCTGGCCAAGGCCACCGCCGCACCGGATCTCACCCCCTTTTTCGAGCTTTTTTTCTCCGGCGGGCACGGCGAGATACCTCTCGCCGCCCACCCGAAAGGGCTTCTGCCCTTTCATTGGGCAGGCGAACTCCCACGGACTGCGTTCGCCGAACAGCTCGCCGAAGGGAAGCACTACCTCGAGGACGACGCACGGAAGAGCCGCTACCACTTCACCATCGCTGAAGAGTTTCGAGGCGCGTTCGGGCTCGAGCTCGACCGTGTGCGCCGCCAGCTCGCCGGGACGGACGAGCAGCTCGACGTCGACTTCTCTGCGCAGCTGCCCGAAACCCAGGCCCTGGCGCTCGACGAGGCGGGACATCCCGCCCGCACTGGCGAAGGTCGGCTGATCCTGCGTCCCTCCGGACATGGCGCGTTGCTGCGAAACCTCGCGGCGACCGCTGGCGACATCGTCTTCATCAAGAACGTCGACAACATCCTTCCCGAAGGACATCACGAGGCCTTGGCGCACTGGAAGCTTCTGCTCGCCGGAAAACTTCTGGAAGTCCTGGCGGAGCGCGGCGCGGAAGCACCCTGGAGAGTCTGCGGCGTCGTTGCCAACCAGGGTGAGCCGGGTGGCGGACCGTTCTGGGTCGAAGACGAGCTGGGGCGAAAGTCCCTGCAGATCGTCGAATCCGCCGAGCTGGACGCCCGGGACGCCGCGCAGGTGGCGCTTTTCCGCGGCTCGACGCACTTCAACCCGGTCGATCTTGTGGTGGCTTTGCGCGATCCGGACGGCGTCCCCTGGCAGCTCGAGCGCTTCGTCGACCCCGCCCGCGCCCTGGTGGCGGAAAAGTCGGAAGCCGGACGGCGGCTCCGCGTCTACGAGCGCCCGGGCCTCTGGAACGGAGCCATGGCGGGCTGGAACACACTCTTCGTCGAGCTCCCCGCCTGGACCTTCGCGCCGGTGAAGACGGTGCTCGACCTGGCGCGCCCCGAGCACCTCGACCCTGCCCGTCGGAGCTTGCGAAAGCCGTAAGCCGGCCGGTACGATGCCCGGGCGCCATCCCTTCGCCCGGAGAAGATCATGACCAGGTTGTTCGTCCCGAAAGAGATCCGCGCCGGAGAACGGCGCGTTGCGGCCTCGCCGGAGAGCGTCAAGAAGCTCGTCCTTGCCGGACTCGAAGTCGTCGTGGAAAGCGGTGCCGGTCGCGGCGCCGGATTCACCGACGACGCCTATCGCACCGCCGGCGCGGCCCTCGCGGCCTCCGCCGCGGAGGGCTTCAGGTCGGCCGATATCGTCTTCAAGGTGGCGCCGCCGGAAACCGGCGAGGCCGAGCAGCTCGGAGCCGGGACCTATCTCTTTTCGCTTCTCGACCCCTATCGCAATACCGAATTGGTGCAGCTGCTCGTGGCACGCAAAGTGACGGTCTTCGCGATGGAGCTCGTGCCGCGCACGACGCGCGGCCAGGCGCTCGATGTGCTCTCGTCGCAGGCTTCGATCGCCGGCTACAAGGCGGTGCTGGTCGGCGCCGAGAAGCTTGGCAAGATCTTTCCGCTCCTGATGACCGCCGCCGGCACGATCCAGCCGGCGAAGGTCGTGGTCCTCGGTGCCGGTGTCGCCGGCCTGATGGCGCTCGCGACCGCGAAGCGCCTCGGCGCGACCGTAGAAGTCTCGGATGTGCGACCGGCGGTCAAGGAGCAGGTCGAGTCGCTCGGCGGGCGCTTCATCGATCTGCCGCAGATGCCGACCGCCGAAGGTACCGGCGGCTACGCCAAAGAGGTCTCCAAGGAGTTTCTCGAGCAGCAGCGGGCGATGCTCAAGACCCGCCTGGCGGTCGCTGACGTGGTCATCACGACCGCCCAGGTTCCCGGCAAACGGGCCCCGATTCTGCTCACCCGCGACATGGTCGAGTCGATGAAGCCGGGCTCGGTCGTGGTGGACATCGCCGCCGCCCAGGGCGGCAACTGCGAGCTCACCCGCGTCGACGAAGAGGTCGAGCACCAGGGCGTGCTGATTCTCGGGCCCTCGAATCTTCCGGCCAGCGTTCCCGCCGACGCCAGCCTGGTCTACGCGCGCAATCTCCTCGCACTCCTGATGCTGGTCTTCAAGGACAAGAAGCTCGCCATTCCAGAGTCCGATCAGGAAGTGATGGGCACGCTCCTGGCGCGCGACGGCGCCCTGGTGCACCCGGCATTCGGTGCCGCGCCCGCGCTCCCCCACGCCTGAGCGCGTTTTCGAGCGACCAAGTTGCTAGACTGAATTGCGGTCAGCATCCCCAGCGAAAGGTCTCGACGATGGGTGAGCACGACGTCAAGGAACTGGACTCGGAATCTCTGCGCGCCTTCACCAGGAAGCTCCTGGGAGATTTGCAGGCGCTCGATCTGATGCTGCAGCACGGCGCCATCGAGACCGGCGTGAGGCGGATCGGCGCGGAGCAGGAGCTCTTCATCGTCGACCGCGGCTTCAGTCCGGCGCCGATCGCCATGGAGATGATCGAAAGGGTCAACGACGAGCACTACACGACCGAGCTCGCGCGCTTCAACCTCGAGTTCAACACCGATCCCCTCCTCTTCGGTGGCGACTGCCTGAAGCAGATGGAGAAGCAGCTGGTGGACCTCCTCGCCAAGGGACGCAAGGCCGCCAACGAGCTCGACGCCGAGGTCATCATGACCGGCATCCTGCAGACGCTCGACATCTCGGACCTGACGCTCGAGAACATGACTCCCAAGCCGCGCTACTTCGCCCTCAACGAGGCGATGCGGCGGTTGCGCGGCAGCGCCTACGAGTTCTACATCAAGGGTGCCGACGAGCTCATCATCCGCCACGAGAGCGTGATGGTCGAAGCCTGCAACACCAGCTTCCAGGCCCACTTCCAGGTCGGTCCCGAAGAGTTCTCTTCGCTTTACAACCTGACCCAGGCGGTCGCCGGCCCGGTGCTTGCCGCCGCCTGCAACTCGCCCCTTCTGTTCGGCCGCCGCCTCTGGCGCGAGACCCGCATCGCCCTCTTCCAGCAGTCGGTCGACCATCGCGCTGCCGGACTGCACCTGCGTGAGCAACCGTCGCGGGTCTCTTTCGGCCGGCGCTGGGTGGACGACTCGGTGCTCGACATCTTCCGCGAGGACATCACGCGCTTCAAGGTGCTGCTCTCGGCGGACATCGACGAGGATTCGCTCGAGATGCTGCGCGCCAACAAGGTGCCGAATCTCAAGGCGCTTCGCCTGCACAACGGCACGATCTATCGCTGGACACGCCCCTGCTACGGCATCTCCGAGGGCCGGCCGCACCTGCGGATCGAGAACCGCATCCTGCCCTCCGGTCCGAGCATCGTCGACGAGGTCGCCAACGCGGCCTTCTGGTTCGGTCTGTTGTCCGGCCTGTCTCGCGTCTATCCCGACATCCGCAAGGTCATGGACTTCGACACCGCCAACGAGAACTTCGTCGCCGCGGCCCGCCTGGGTCTGGGCGCCCAGTTCGGCTGGCCGGGGCACCAGCACATCCCCGCCGACGAGCTGATCCTCGAGGAGCTCCTCCCCGTCGCCCGCGACGGCTTGAAGATGAAGGGCATCGACGCCAACGACGTCGACCGCTATCTGGGCATCGTCGAGGAGCGCGTACGCACCAAGCGCACCGGCGCGCAGTGGCAGCTCGACAGCTTCAACGCCCTGCGCAACCGCGGCAACCGCGGCGAGCGGCTCGGCGCGATCACCGGCGCGATCATCGAAAACCAGAAGACCGGCCTGCCGGTGCACAAATGGCCACTCGCCAGCCTCGAGGACGCCGGCGGCTGGGAGAAGCACTTCGGCCAGATCGAGCAGTTCATGACCACCGACCTGATCACCACCCACGCCGACGAGGCCGTGGAGCTGGTCGCCAACCTGATGACCTGGAAAAAGATCCGCCACATTCCCGTCGAGGACAACGCCCACCGGCTCATCGGGGTCGTGTCCGCGGGGAGCCTGGTGCGCCTGCTCGCCGAGCGCGCCACCGAGCTCGGC
Organism: Thermoanaerobaculia bacterium; assembly: GCA_039929145.1. Lineage (GTDB taxonomy): Bacteria > Acidobacteriota > Thermoanaerobaculia > Multivoradales > JAGPDF01 > JAGPDF01. The sequence continues at coordinate 16,634 of JBDSRU010000552.1, read as the reverse complement.
AAGGGACCGATCGCGGTGCGCGAGGTCATGACGACCGAAATCATCTCGGTTGCGCCCGAGACTTCGACGCTCGAAGCGGTCGCCCTCATGCGCGATCACGGCATCGGCTGTCTGCCGGTGCTCAAGGACGGCCGCCTGGTCGGCATCGTCACCGAGCACGACTTCATGATCATCGCCGGTCAGCTGCTCGAGCGCGAGCTCACGACCTGACGGCGTAGAGCGCCCGCGCCGCGCGTCAGGGCGCGGCGGTGAGGCTGGCGAGTAGCTCCTCCAACCGCGCGCGCTCCGCCGGATCCGGCTCGAGGCGCAGCGCCTGCCGCGCGGCGCGGTCGACGTCCTCCCCGGCATTCAACTCGAGATAGAGCGCCACGAGAGTTTTCCAGACGTCGGCCCGGTCGGGCGCAAGCCGCGCCAGCGTTTCGTAGGCGACCGCCGACTCCCGCGGCCGGCCGAGCTGGAAGAGCGCGCGGGCGGCACTCTCGAGCGGCTGCACCTCGGTCGGGGCGCGCCGCACCGCTTCGCGGAAGTCGGCGAGCGCCTCTTCGAGATGCCCCGCCGTCGCCCGCATCGTGCCGCGCTCGAGGTAGAGCTTCGCCGACGTTGCTCCACCGAGGATCGCGCGATCGAGAACTTCTGAAGCCTCCGCGGCTCGCCCGCTCTCGCGCAGCAGGCGCGCCAGATTCGCCGCCGAGTCGCCTTCGGTGGGATCGAGCACCAAGGCATGACGGAACTCGCGCTCGGCCTCTTCGCGCCGGCCAAGCTTCAGGAGGCTGCCGGCGACGTTCGCCACCGGCACCGCTGACGCGGGATTCTCCGCTGCCGCCCGCTGATAGATCCGCAGTGCGTCGGCGTGCCGGCCGGCGTCGCGCAGACACTGCCCAGCTAGCGCCAGGGCAGGGAAGTTGTGCGGATCTTCGCGGGAGATGCGTTCGAGCTCGCGCAGGACTTCGGCACAGCCACCCTGCTGAATGCGCTCCGCCGCCGCGTGCAGCGCCTGCGCGATCCCGACCCGGGCGCGCGGATCGGGCAGATCGGCCGCGACCGCGGCCGAAGCCCCACCTGCGCCGGAGAGATAGCCGAGGCTCGCGAGCTGGCGGCGCTGCTCCTCATCGAGCGCGGCCTGCGGCGAACGCGCCTCGGCGAGGCTCTCGCCGGCAGCGGCCAGCAAGCGCTCCAGACGCGTTCCCCAGAGCCGCACGAGCTCGGGCTCGGCTGGCGCCAGATCGCGAGCCTCTGCGGGATCGCTGTCGAGCCCGAAGAGGGCGGGCAAGGGCGCCTGAAGGTAGAGGGCGCGGCCGTCGGAAAGCGTGCGCAAGGGGTACCACTTGTAGGCGTAGTAGGGCAGGAAACTCTCGGTGTAGGAGACCCGAGTGCAGACCTCGACAGCGCCGGCGGGCGCGGGGGCGTCGACCCGGCCGGAGAAGAGCATCTCGCCGTCGAGCCCTGGGGGGACCTCGACGCCGGCGAGGGCGAGCAGGGTCGGCGTGAGGTCGGCGGTTCTTGCCAGGCAGCCCGACACCCGGTTCTCCGGCACGCCGGGTCCGGCGAGGAGCAACGGCACACGCCGCGCGCCGGCGAACGGCAGCAGACCGTGGGTCAGCTCCCCGTGCTCGCCGAGCATCTCGCCGTGGTCGCCAACCGCCGCCACCACCGTCGCCGGCGGCAGAGCCGCGATCAGGCGCCCGATCTCGCTGTCCATGTAGGAGATCTCTCCGTCGTAGAGCCGGGAGGGGCCGCGCGCCGTGTCGGCAAAGCGGGTCGGCGGCCTGTACTCTTCGTGCGGGTCGTAGTAGTGCACCCAGAGGAAGTAGGGCGGACGCAGGTCCGCGACGGCCGCCAGGGCGGCGGTGGTCGTCGCTTCGGCCTGGCGCTCCTCGACGGCGGTGCCTGCGGAGCTGCCTGAACCGAGGTCGTCATCGTAGATGCGAAATCCCTGGTCGAGTCCGTGGCGGCGCGCCAGCACGACCGCGGAAATGACCGCGGCGGTGTCGTAGCCGTCAGCGGCGAGGCGCTCGGCGAGCGTGGGCACGGCCGCGGCGAGGACGAAAGTGCCGTTGTCGCGCACCCCGTGGCGAGGCGGATAGAGCCCCGAAAGAATGGTGGCGTGCGACGGCAGGGTGACCGGAACTGCGCTGTCGCAGCGCTCGAAGCGCGTCCCCCTCCGCGCCAGTGCGTCGAGGTTCGGGGTGGAAGCGAAGGCCCAGCCGGCACTGCCCAAGTGGTCGGCTCGAGTCGTGTCAAGGGTGAGGAGAACGATATTGGGACGGATCGCGGCGGCGACCGCGGGGTCGACCGTGACGGCCTCCTGCGTCCCCTCGCCGGCGAACGCAGCGGCGCAGGCAAAAACGGAGGCCAGGTATGGCAACAGACGCGAAAAAGTCGGTCGGGGCATCGTTCTCCTGTTCCGGCAGAGGCCCAGAAAATAACACTTGACAAGGAACTCCCACGCACTTAGTGTTCGCCCAACCCTTACAGGTTGCAGTTCAGCAGCACCGCCGCACTCCAAGAACCGGTCCTCGCTTCGCGAGAGCTCCCGGGACGGGCGATGAGTCGCGGGGTGCGTGCATCGCCATGTCCGAAAAGTTCCTAGGCGGTTTGCCGACGCCTGCGGAAGTCCCGCAGACGATTTCTCTCGAGGAGACTGGAAACCATGGACAAGACGATGCGAACGACGACTCGAATCCTGCCTCTAGCACTCGCCGGCCTGCTGATGGCTCTGACGAGCCAGCTCGTCGGCGCGCAGTCGATTCGCGAAGCGAACGACTCGCTGTCCGCGCGCGTCTTCGACCGGGACGAGCTCCGAGTCGACGCGGACACCGCCCTGCTCTCCGAAGCGTCGAGCTTTGTGGCGTCGGACACCGATCTCGCCTGGCAGAGTTTCGCCGCCGGCAAGAGCGCGTCCTGGATCGCCTACATCGACAAGCGCACCGGCAAGATCGACTACGCAGAAGGCGGCAATGTCGCCTGGATTCCCGGCGCTGGAAATCGCCTCCCCGACTCCCGGGTCAGTTTGGCGACGCTCGAGACCCGCGCCCGCCGAGAGCTCGCTGAAGTGGGCCGGATGCTGGGTGTCGACGCCTCGAGCCTGGTGCTCAATTCCGCGCGGTCGGGAAATCGCGGCGGGCACGTCTGGTTCGTGGATTTCGACGTCACGGCGGGCGGCACGAGGATCGAGAACGCTCGGGTCGTCTTCTACGTCAACAACGGCAACCTGATCGCCTTCGGAAGCGAGAATCTTCCGGCGCCGGGTGCCCGCGTGCCCGCGATCAACGTCTCCCGCGATGCCGCACGCGCCACTTTCTTCGCCCACGCCGACGGCTTCCAGATCGGCGACTCGATCGTTGACAACGGCAGCTACAAGCTCCTGCCCGCGGCGGTCGTGAGCGACAAATTCGTCGAAGGCTACGCCCCCGGCAATGGCCGCGGACTGGTAGGCGTTTGGGAGTTTTCTTTCCGCCGCAATGGCATCGTCGGAACCTGGCGCGGACGGGTCGACGCCACAACCGGAACGCTGCTCTCCTTCCTGGACTCGAACGACTACGGCTCGGCGACTGGCGGCACCTACCGCAGCGACCGTCCGGCGACCGAAGTCGTCCTGCCGCTGCCCTTCACCAACGTCGCGAGCGGCGTCTACACGAACTCGGCAGGCATCTTCACCGGTACCACGGGCACCACGACCTTGCAGGGGCAGTACGTCCGCATCACCGATAGCTGCGGTTCGACTTCTAAGGCGGCGGACGGCGCCGGGGTCCTTGCGTTAGGCTCTGGATCCGGCACCGATTGCACCACGCCGGGAACCGGTGGTGCGGGCAACACCCACGCCGCCCGCACCGAGTTTTACATGGTCAATCGCGCCAAGGAGATCGGCCGCGGCTGGCTCCCTTCTAACAGTTGGCTGGGTGGGGCGCTGACCGTGAACGTCAACCTGAACCAGACCTGCAACGCTTACTGGAACGGGTCCTCGCTCAACTTCTTCAAGTCAGGCGGCGGCTGCGCCAACACCGGTGAGCTTCCGGGCGTCGCCCTCCACGAGTGGGGTCACGGGCTGGACTCGAACGATGGCAGCGGGTCGTCGGCGGATAACGGAACGGGCGAGACCTACGGCGATTTCTCGGCCGCGCTCTTTACCCACAATTCCTGTATCGGCAACGGTTTCCTCGGGTCTTCGAACTGCGGCGGCTACGGCAACTCCTGCACCAGCTGCTCCGGCGTTCGCGACATCGACTACGCCAAGCACACCCGGAATACGCCTTCGACGGTCGCGAACTTTACCCAGACTACCTGCCCGAACCCTTCGGCATCCAATCCGAACTACAAGGGCCCCTGCGGCAAAGAGGGACACTGTGAGTCCTACGTCTCTTCGGAGGCCTTGTGGGATTTCACCAATCGCGACCTGCCGAGCCCGGGCAGCGGTTCCGCCTGGGCCACCACCGACCGCCTCTGGTACCTGTCGCGCTCGACCGCGACCAAAGCATTCAACTGCACCGCGACGGGCACCTGGTCGTCGAACGGCTGCTTTACGGGTTCTTACTTCCGGTCGATGCGCGCCATCGACGACGACAATGGCAATCTGACCGACGGCACGCCTCACGGCGGCGCTCTCGGCGCGGCGTTCAATCGTCACGGGATCGCCTGCACCACGGACACCGGCTGGAACACGACCTTCGCCGGAGTCACGCCGCCCGCGGTTCCGGCGCTCACGGTGACCGCCGGCGCCAACTCGGCGGCGCTCTCCTGGAGCGGGTCGACGGGCGTCTACGACATCTATCGCAATGAGGCCGGCTGCAACGCCGGCTTCACCCGGGCGGCGAACGACGTCAGCGGCTCGACGTACAACGACACCGCTGTCGCCAATGGCGTCACTTACTATTACCAGGTCGTAGCGCAGCCCTCGGGCAACGAGGCTGCGGCCTCGGCACCTTCGACCTGTCAGTCGGTGACTCCAACCGGTGGCAGCTGCACGCCGCCGGCAGCTCCGACCGGCGTGTCGGCCTCCTCGTCGGCCCAGACCACGGCGAGCGTTGCGTGGAGCGCCTCCTCGGGTGCGACGTCGTACTCGGTGTCGCGCGGCACGACGAGCGGTGGACCGTACAGCGCGGTCGGCTCTTCGGCGGCGAGCCCGTTTGGCGATAGCGGTCTCACCTGCAACACCACCTACTACTACGTGGTTTCGGCTTCGAACGGCAGCTGCTCGTCGGGGAACTCGGCGCAGGCTTCCGTCACCACCGCCGCCTGCACTCCGGGCAGTACGGTGCTCACGAACGGCGTGCCGGTCACCGGCATCTCCGGTGCCCTCAACAGCCAGCAGAACTGGACGATGGCGGTGCCCGCGGGCGCCTCCGCTCTGAAGTTCCAGATCTCCGGTGGCACCGGTGACGCTGACATGTACGTTCGCTTTGGCGCGGCGCCGACCCTCACCACTTATGACTGCCGGCCGTACGTCAACGGCAACGCCGAGACCTGCAACATCGCCACGGCGCAGGTTGGCACCTACTACGTGATGCTGAACGGCTACTCGGCCTACACCGGCGTGACGCTCCTCGGGAGCTACTCGACCGGCGGCGGCTGCAGCGTGGTCGCCGAAAGCGAAGCGAACGACGCCACCAGCACCGCCGATCCGCTGGTCGCCCCGTGCAGCACGGTCAACGGGACGTTCGCCGGCGGCACGGATTCAAACGACTACTTCTCGATGACGGTGCCCGCAGGATCCACCGTCACCGGCCTGTTGAACGGTCTGTCGGTCGACTACGACCTGTACCTCTACCGCGCGGGTTCGACGACGGCAGTCGCCTCGTCGACCAACGGCGGCACCACCGCCGATCAGGCCACGTGGACGAACACCACGGGCGCCTCGACGACGGTCTACGCGCGGGTCTACAAGTACTCCGCGACCCGCACCACCTACACTGTCAAGGTCAGCTACTGATCCTCCTGCGGAGCTTCTTGCTCACAGGCTAGTCGGCATTCGGCGCCCCCGGGGAGAGTCCCCCGGGGGCGTTCTTGTTTCACCCCCAAGCCGTCCTGCATGCCTCACGCTCGAGGAGAAGATCCAAATGCGCGCAAAATGTGTCCGCTTGTTCCCGCTGCTCGGCGTACTCGTCGCTCGTCTCGCGAGCGGCTCCGCAGCAGACGAACGCTCCCTGATCTCGCTCAACTCCCGGATCATCGATCCGAGCACCGCCCTCGCCGAACTGCTTCCCCCAGCCTTGCGGGCTGAGCCGGGGGAACGCGGCAGTGAGTACCAGCTGGTCAAGTTCTCCGGGCCGGTGAATGCCACTCAGCTCCAGGCTCTCACCGCGGCCTCGGAGCGGGTCTACACCTATCTTCCGCACGACACCTTCCTGGTCCGCGTGCGCCAGGATGGCCGCGAAGCTCCGCGTCTCGCCGCCACCGGAGCCACCTGGATCGGGACCTACCACCCGGCCTACAAGCTGTCGCGCTTCGTCTCGGAAGTCTCTGCCCGCGATACCGCTTCTGACGCGAAGAGTCGCAAGCGCATCGTGATGCTCCAAATCTACCCCGATGCCGATCTCACCGCCGTCCTTGCGGAGATTCAGGCTCGTGGCGCAGAAGGGGTCGTCGGCGCCCGGCCGAACGGCTTTTTCTCTCGCATCCGCCTGCTCCTCGCCCCGGAGGAGATCGTCCGACTGCGCGACTCGCTGGCCGAGATCCCCGAAGTCTTCTGGATCGACGTCGAGGGACGGAGGGTCCTGCTCAACGACACCACCGTGTGGGTCGGTCAGTCGGGCCTCGCCGGCGGGCAGACGACGCCGGTCTTCGACCAGGGGTTGCACGGCGAGGGCCAGGTGGTGGCGGTTCTCGACACCGGAATCGATCCCGACATGTGTTACTTCCGCGACACGGCCCGCGGCCTTCCGCCACGCAACGAATGCAACGGCGGCACGGTGATCGACGCCCTGCAGCGCAAAGTGCTCGCGGTCGACTTCCTCTGGTCCAGCGAGTGTAGCGGCGGCATCACGAGCTCCGAGTGGGATACCCAGGGGCATGGCACGCACGTCGCGGGAACCGTGGCGGGCGACAACTTCGCCAACCTCATCGCCCGTAATCCGGGCGATGGCATGGCGCCGGCGGCGAAGCTCGTCGTTCAGGACTGCGGCTACCAGGTCAACGCCTGCGCGGACTGCCCCGGCATCGGCTGTCCGGTGGTCGACCTGAATCCGATCTTCCAGCAGACCTACAGCCAGGGCGCGCGGATTCACAGCAACTCCTGGGGCGACCAGGAGGATGCTTCGCCACAGAACAACTACACGACCGGTTCCCAGGACGTCGACGAGTTCATGTGGAATCACAAGGACTTCCTGATCTTCTTCGCCGCCGGCAACTCCGGACCAGGGACGGCGAGCGTCGGCAGCCCTTCGACGGCCAAGAGCGCGATCTCGGTGGGCGCGACCCTTCGAGGCACGAGCGCCAACTCCATGGCGTCGTTCTCCAGCTGTGGCCCGACCGACGACGGCCGTTTCAAGCCCGAGATCACGGTCCCGGGCTCGAGCATTGTCTCGGCCGCCAACGACGGCAGCGTCACCACGAACAACTGCGGTACCACCAGCATGTCGGGGACCAGCATGGCCACGCCGGGAGCCGCCGGGCTCACCGCCCTCGTCCGCCAGTATTTCGTCGATGGCTTCTATCCCACGGGAGCCGCAATTCCCGGCAACGGATTCACACCTTCGGCCGCCCTTCTCCGCTCGACGCTCGTCAACTCTGGCGAGACGATGTCCGGCGCCGGAGCGATTCCCGGCAACTGTCAGGGTTGGGGAAGGGTGCTGCTCGACAACGCACTGCAGTTCGGGAACGAAAACCGGAGGCTCTGGGTTCGTGACGACAACGGCGGCTTCGCTTCCGGCTCGACCAACGAAGACCGCACCTTCACTTTCACGGTCGCCGCCGGGCAGCCGTTCAAGGCCACTCTCGCCTGGACCGACTTTCCTTCGACGCCCGCGGCCAATCCTCACCTCAACAACGACCTCGATCTCGTGGTCACCGGACCCGGCGGAACCTACCGGGGCAACGCCTTCGCGAGCGGTCAGTCGACGACCGGCGGCAGCGCCGATCGCCGCAACACGCTGGAACAGGTCCTGCTCCTCAATCCGGCGGCCGGCACCTACACCGTCACCGTTCGCTCTTTCAGCGTGCCGTCCGGCCCTCAACCGTTCGCCCTGACCGTCACGGGCGCGGTCTCGGAGGGCGGCACCTGCACGCCGCCGGCAGCCCCCACTGGCGTCTCGGCCACGACTTCGGCCCAGACGACGGCGAGCGTCAGCTGGTCGGCCTCTTCGGGCACGACCTCGTACTCGGTTTCACGCAGCGCAACAAGCGGCGGACCGTACACCGCAGTCGGCTCGTCGGCGACGAGCCCGTTCTCAAACACCGGCCTCACCTGCAACACGACCTATTACTACGTCGTTTCGGCCTCGAACGGCAGCTGCTCTTCGGGCAATTCGGCGCAGGCCTCCGTCACCACCGCGGCCTGCACCGGTGGCGGCACCACGCTCACCAACGGCGTTCCGGTCACCGGCATCTCCGGCGCCCTGAACAGCCAGCAGAGCTGGACCATGGCCGTTCCGGCTGGAGCTTCGCTGCTGAAGTTCCAGACCTCGGGCGGCACCGGCGACGCGGACATGTACGTCCGCTTCGGCGCGGCACCGACCCTCACCACCTACGACTGCCGGCCGTACGTCAACGGCAACGCCGAGACCTGCAACATCGCGACGGCGCAGGTTGGCACCTACTACGTGATGCTCAACGGTTACACGGCCTACAGCGGCTTGACTCTCGTCGGGAGCTACACCACGGGCGGCGGCGGCTGCAGCGTCGTCTCCGAGAGCGAAGCGAACGATGCCACCACCAGCGCCGATCCTCTGGTCGCCCCGTGCAGCACGGTCAACGGGACGTTCGTCGGCGGCACGGATTCAAACGACTACTTCTCGATGACGGTGCCTGCCGGTGCCACCGTCACCGGCCTGTTGAACGGACTTTCGGTCGACTACGACCTGTACCTCTACCGCGCCGGTTCGACGACTGCAGTCGCCTCGTCGACCAACGGTGGATCCACCGCCGACCAGGCCACGTGGACGAACTCCACGGGCGCCTCGACGACGGTCTACGCGCGGGTCTACAAGTACTCCGCGACCCGCACCACCTACACTGTCAAGGTCAGCTACTGACGACCGCCCTTCCGGACCCTCGCGTCCGGCGCTTCGAGGCCCGCGGAGATCACCCCGCGGGCCTTTTCTTTTTTCGCCCGGCACGCCGCCGGAACCCCCATGATTGCCGCCACTTGCGGTGTGACGCACGCTGTGGCGGAGGGCCAGTCCTTCGTGTACACTCGGCCGTGACACTTCTTGTCGCAGAGGTTTTTCGGAGGAGGCTATGCCGCCGACCTTGAACCAGATGTTGAAGACGATGGTCGAGCAGGGTGGGTCGGATCTCCACATCACGACCAACTCTCCGCCGCAGGTTCGCGTGGACGGTGTCCTCAAGCCGCTCAACCTGCCGCCGCTCACTCCGACCGAGACCAAACAGATCGCTTATTCGATTCTCACCGACAACCAGAAGCACCGCCTGGAGGAAGATCTCGAGCTCGACTTTTCCTTCGGCATCAAGGGCCTCGCCCGCTTCCGCGCCAACGTCTTCCACCAGCGCGGCGCCATCGCCGCCGCCTTCCGCCAGATCCCGTACGAGATCCGCAGCTTCCGCGAGCTCGGGCTTCCGGCGGTGGTGGAGAAGATCTGCGAAAAGCCGCGTGGCCTGGTGCTCGTCACCGGTCCGACTGGCTCGGGCAAGTCGACGACGCTCGCCGCCATGCTCGACAAGGTGAACCGCGAGCGCGCCGAGCACATCGTCACGATCGAGGACCCGGTCGAGTACCTGCACAGCCACAAGAAGTGCATCGTCAATCAACGCGAGCTGCACGCCGACACCCACAGCTTCGCCAACGCCCTGCGCTCGAGCCTCCGCCAGGATCCCGATGTCGTGCTCATCGGCGAGGTGCGCGACTTCGAGACTGTCGAGTCGGCGCTGCGCATCGCCGAGACCGGACATCTGACCTTCGCCACCCTGCACACCAACTCGGCCGCCCAGACGATCAACCGCATCGTCGACATCTTTCCCGCGCATCAGCAGGGCCAGATCCGCGTGCAGCTCTCGTTCGTGCTCGAGGGAATCCTCTGCCAGTCGCTGCTGCCGCGCGCCACCGGCAAGGGCCGCGCGCTCGCGATGGAAATCCTGGTGCCCAACGCGGCGATCCGCAACCTCATCCGCGAGGACAAGGTCCACCAGATCTACGGCATGATGCAGACCGGTCAGGCGAAGTACGGCATGCAGACGTTCAACCAGGCGCTCGCGGCGCTGTACTTCAAGCGCATGATCAGCCTCCAGGTCGCGTTGAACCGTTCCTCCTACCCGGAAGAACTTCAGGAGATCATCTCGCGCGGGCCTACCGCCATGAACCAGAACATGATCGAGGGCCCCGGCGCGCCGGTGGCGCAAAGGAGCTAAGCAATGCCGAGCTTCGTCTGGAAAGGCAAGAACCGTTTCGGCGCATTTCAGGAGGGAATCCTGATCGCCGACACGCGAGACGCCGCGAGCGCCATCCTGCGCCGGCAGAACGTCCAACTGACCTCGATCAAGGAGAAGGGCCGCGAGCTCCGCCTGATGCCGAAGTTTTCGCGCGGCGTGGGCGCCAAACGGGTTGCGATCTTCACCCGTCAGTTCTCGGTGATGCTCGACGCCGGCTTGCCGCTCGTGCAGTGCCTCGAGATCCTGGGTGAGCAGGAGGAGAACCGTACCTTCCGGGAGATCATCCAGCAGGTGCGCACCGACGTCGAGTCCGGCTCCAACCTAGCCGAGGCGATGCGCAAGCATCCCAAGGCGTTCGACAACCTTTACGTCTCGATGATCGCCGCCGGCGAGGCCGGCGGTATCCTGGACGTCATCCTCCAGCGCCTCGCGACCTACATCGAAAAAGTCGTCCGGCTGAACTCCCAGGTGAAAGCGGCGCTGATCTATCCGGTCTCGATCATCGTGATCGCGGCGGGAGTCGTGACGATCATTCTCTGGAAGGTGATTCCGGTCTTCGCCCAGTTGTTCGCGGGCCTCGGCGGTGAGCTGCCGTTCCTCACCCGCATGGTCGTCGGCGCGAGCAACTTCCTCGGCCGCTTCTTCCCGCTGATCATCATCGGCATCTTCCTGCTCATCGCGGCGGTCCGCAAATACCACAAGACCGAGCGCGGCAGGCGGGTCATCGACGGCTTCATGCTCAAGCTGCCGGTCGTCGGCATGCTGGTGAGGAAAATCGCGGTCGCCCGCTTCTGTCGCACGCTCTCGACACTCACTGCATCCGGCGTGCCGATTCTCGACGGCCTCGAGATCACCGCCAAGACGTCGGGCAACGCCATCTTCGAAGACGCCATCATGGCGGTTCGCAAGAGCGTCGAAGAGGGCAAGACGATCTCCGGGCCGCTCGCGGAGACCAAGGTCTTCCCGCCGATGGTGGTCCAGATGGTCAACGTCGGCGAGCAGCCCGGCGCCCTCGACCAGATGCTGGCGAAGATCGCCGACTTCTACGAGGAGGAGGTCGACACGGCGGTGGCCGGGCTGATGAAACTCCTCGAGCCGGTCATGATCGTCATCCTCGGAGGCATCATCGGCACGATCGTCACCGCCATGTACATGCCGATGTACGCCATTCTGCAGAAAATCGAATAGGCGGCCGCAGACGCAGTTCACCCGGCTGATCCAGATAGCCATTTCAGGGAGGGGGTTCGCCCCCTCCCTTTTCGATCTCCGTCGCCCATGAGCCCCAGCTCGCGCCATCTGCCGAATCTCGAACGTCACCTGCGCTGGCTGATCGCCTTCCGGCTGGTGATGATTTCGAGCGTTCTGCTCTCCTACCTCGTCTTCGAGCTCTCCTCGCGCGGCGAGCTGCCGGAGTTCAATCTCCTGTTCGTCCTGGTCGCCGCGACCTACCTCGCGAGCCTCCTGCACATCGCCCTGCTGTCGCTGCTCGCGGCGCGGCCGCTCTGGCACGCCTACATCCAGTTCGCCGGGGATCTCGCCCTGGTGACCGGCCTGGTCTACTTCTTCGGCGGCATCACCAGTCCGTTTTCGATGCTCTACCTGGTCGTGATCATGGTCTCTGCGGTCATCCTGCAGCGCCGCACCGCGATGACCATCGCCGGATTGGCGTACATCCTCTACGCGACGCTCCTGACGGCGCTGGCGCGCAACTGGATTCCGGCGCTCTCTCCGCTGCCGACCGACCTCGAACTGTCGTTCCGGATTTCGTACAACCTCGCGGTGCACCTCTTCGGCTTCTATGCCGTGGCGATCCTCACCTCCTACCTCGGCGAGAGCGCCACACGCGCCGAGGAGGAGCTCGCGGAAAAGACCGGCAGTCTCGCCAACCTGGAGGTTTTTCATCGCGACGTGATCCAGTCGATTTCGAGCGGGCTTATCTCGACCGACCTCGATGCGCGGGTGACCACGGTGAACCGAGCGGCCCTCGAGATCCTCGGCACCACCGAACTCGCGCTGGTGGGAAGGCCGATAGCCGAGAGCGGCCTGTTCTCCGAGGCCGAGTGGAGCGCCGCGGCCGCCGACCCCAACCCCAATCGCCGGCTGCGTTCCGAGCTCGTCGTCGAACGCGGCAGCGAGAGACTGCCGATCGGTTTCACAGTGACACGGCTGACCGACCCGCACGCCGTTCCGGCCGGCTGGATCGTGGTCTTCCAGGACCTCTCGCAATGGCGCCGGCTGCAGGAGGAGTTGCGACTGAAGGACCGGATGGCCGCCGTGGGCGAGCTCGCGGCCGGCCTCGCGCACGAGGTCGGCAACCCGCTCGCCGCGATTTCGGGTTCGGTGCAGCTGTTGTCGGCGACGATTGCGGCCGAGCAGAAGGAGCGGCGGCTTCTCGACATCATCATCAAGGAGAGTCTCCGCCTCGACCGGACCATCAAGGGCTTTCTGCGTTTCGCGCGCCCGCGTGAACGCGCCGCGGCGCGTTTCGACATCGCCGCGCTGCTGGCCGAGAACACGGCGCTGTTGCGAAATTCGGAGGAGGCCACGGGCGGACACGAGTTCACTCTCGATCTCGAGCCTGAATCGGTCCAGCTCACCGGCGATCCCGACCAGATCAGCCAGATCTTCTGGAATCTCGCGCGCAACGCCCTGCGCGCCATGCCGAGCGGCGGCAAACTCTTCATACGCGGCCGGCTTCACGGCGAGACCTACAGCGTCGAGTTCCGCGACACCGGCCACGGCATGACCGAGGAGCAGCGCGCCAAGCTCTTCCATCCCTTTCAGTCGTTCTTCGACTCCGGCACCGGCATCGGGATGGCCATCGTCTACCGCATCGTCCAGGAGCACGGCGGCTCGATCAACGTCGAGAGTCAGCCCTCGGCCGGAACCCGCATCGTCGTCGACCTGCCGGTACACAGTTTCGCCGCGCTTCCCGTGGCGTCGGAGGCCTGAGTGCTGGCGGGAAGCATCCTCATCGTCGACGACGAATCGAGCCTTCTCGAGTTTCTCTCGGTGTTGTGTTCCGGCGAGGGGCTCTCCGTAACCACCGCGCGCTCCGTGCGCGAGGCGCGGGAGCGGCTCGCCGAACGCACGCCTGACCTGGTGCTTTGCGACATGATGATGCCGGACGGCAACGGCCTCGAGCTTCTGCGTGAAATCAAGGTCGGAGACTCGCGCACTTCGGTCATCATGATGACCGCCTATACCTCGACCAAGAACGCCATCGACGCCATGAAGCTGGGCGCCTATGACTATGTGCCCAAGCCGTTCGACATCGACGAGCTCAAGGCGGTTCTCGAGCGCGCCCTGGAGAAGAACCGGCTGTACGAAGAGAACACCTACCTGCGGCGGGAGCTCGAGCAGCGCTACGCTTTCAAGAACATCATCGGCCGGAGCCCCAGGATGCAGGCCATCTTCGGGCTCATCGAACGCGTCGCGCGCACCGCTTCGACCGTCCTGATCCACGGCGAGAGCGGAACCGGCAAGGAGCTCATCGCCCGGGCGATCCACTTCTCGAGCCCTCGGGCCACGGAACGCGTGCTGTCGATCAACTGCGGCGCGATGCCCGAAAACCTCCTCGAAAGCGAGCTCTTCGGACACGAGCGCGGCTCCTTTACCGGCGCCCTGCGCGACAAGAAGGGCCTCTTTCAGGAGGCCAACCACGGCACCCTTTTCCTCGACGAGATCGGCGAGATGAGCTTGCCGATGCAGGTCAAGCTCCTGCGCGTGCTGCAGGAGAAGGTCGTGCGCCGGGTCGGGGGTACGAGCGAGGATCCGGTCGACGTCCGGATCATCGCGGCCACCAACCAGAATCTGGTGGAGAAGATCGGGCGCGGCGAGTTCCGCGAAGATTTGTTCTATCGCATCAATGTAATCCCGATTTCGATCCCGCCGCTGCGCTCGCGGCGCGAGGACATTCCTCTGCTGGTCGATCACTTCCTGCACAAGTACAGCGCCGCGTTGGGGGTCTCCCCCAAACGGATCTCCGCCGAAGCGATGCGCATGCTCGAGGGTCACGGCTGGCCCGGAAACGTCCGCGAGCTCGAGAACCTGATCGAGCGCGCCATCGCGCTCTCGACGGGAGCGGCGATCACCGCCACGGACCTCCCCACCTCGCTCGCGACCGGACCGCGCGACGACCAGGGAGTCGCGCTGCCTCCCGATGGCCTCGATCTCGAGGCACTGCTCGAGGACATCCGCTCCGACGTGATGCGGCAGGCGCTCGACCGCAGTGGCGGCGTGCAGACGCAGGCCGCGGAACTGCTGCGCATGAGTTTCCGTTCCTTCCGCTACTACGCCCGCAAGGCCGGCCTCACCGGCGTGCAGGACTGACCGCAGCAGTCTGGCAAGCCGGCCCCCTGGAGCCTAAGCGAATGGACGAACACGACTACGACGATCTGCCCCTGCGCCAGAAGCGCGGTCAGCGTCGTTCCGAGGGGATCGACCGCCGCGCCGAGCGCCTTCAGGCCCCCGTGGCGGAACCCGTCGCCGGCGAGACGACGAACGAGGCGAGCGATGCGGCGCTTCCCGGAGAGGCCCTGGTCGTCGCGATCTCCCGCGGTCAATGCGAAGTGGAGATGAACGGCGAGATCGCGATCTGCCACCTGCCAAAAGCGCTCGCGCTGGTGCAGAAGAGCGACCTCGCGGTCGGAGACCGGCTGCGCGTCGCACGACGACCGGGCGGAGAACTGGTGGTCGCCCAGGTCCTCCCCCGCAGCAGCCGCCTGTCGCGGCCCGATCCGCTGCTCGCGCACCGCGAGCGCGTGCTGGCCGCCAACCTCGACCTCGCGGTCGTCGTCACCGCACTGCGCAAGCCGCCGCTCGCCACCGGCCTCCTCGACCGGTTCCTGGTCGCTCTCGCGCACGGCGGAGTGCCGGCGGCGATCGTGGTCAACAAGTACGACCTGGTCGAAGAGACCGCGACCGGTGCCCTCGCCGACGCAGGCGGGGCGAGCGCACCCGCCGCCACGAACGACCCTGAGCTGGCGCGGCTCGCGCCTTACCGCGCGCTGCGCTTTCCTTTTCTGTTCTGCTCGACCCGGACCGGGAGAGGGATCGAAGAGCTCCGCGCCCTGCTGGCCGGAAAGACCGTCGTTTTCGTCGGCCACAGCGGCGTCGGCAAGAGCTCGCTCCTGTCGGCGCTCTCGCCTGAGCTCGACGTCCGCGTCGGAGAGGTTTCGACGATGAACGCGCGCGGGCGACATACGACGACCCGGGCGCGGATCTACCGCCTGGCGAACGAGACGCGGATCATCGATACCCCGGGTATTCGTGAGTTCGGCTTGTGGAAGCTGTCGCGTGAGGAGCTGTCGCTCTACTTCGAGGAGTTTGAACCGCTCTCGCCACACTGCCGGTTCAACGACTGCAGCCACTCTCACGAGCCCCTCTGCGCGGTGCGCGAGGCGGCGGCTACCGGCGCGCTCGACGCCAATCGCTACGAGACTTACCTGCGGATTCTCGCCTCGCTCTCCGAAGAGCGCTGAATCGCGCCGGTGGTCGGAGAGAGCGGCGCGGGTGACGCGGGCGGCGGCTCTGGAAGCCGTGCCTGCCAGACTCCAAATCCGGAAGAACCGAGCAACAGCCGGTCGCCGGAAACCAGCGCCGACAGGGTCTCGCCGGCCGGATAGGGCAAGTCGATCGCCAGCCAGACGGCCTCTCCAGGCTCTGCCGAGGACGGCAACGCGAGCAGCGCGAGGGCCCCGTGCGCCTCGACGATGTAGGGGAAACGCGCGCTGCCGGTGGCCAGCGTGCGCACCGGGCCCGAGCGCACCGGAATCCAGGCCCCCGTTCGGCTGTCGCGGCGGAAGAGCCCTTCCCTGCCCGAGTAGTGCAGCTCGCCCGCGACGCTGAACAGCTCGCTTCCCGACGCCGGCGGATAGGGCAGGCTCGCGGCCTGAGGCTTGCCGCTCACCATTTTCGCCAGGCCGTCGTCGCGCAGGAGCCAGAGGTCGCCGTCGGCGAGTGCCATCGATCGCACGCCGGAGGGCGCCGGGTGCGCCGCAGGCGCGAGGGCGATCGGACGGAATCGCGCGCCGGGAGCCTTCGCATCGAGCTCGTACAGGGCATCGCGGGTTCGCGCCACCACCCGCCCGGCT
>JBDSRU010000551.1:0-4412 GCA_039929145.1 Thermoanaerobaculia bacterium | reverse complement strand
TCGCCTCCGTTGTGGCGGGCGACTCCGAAGCGGAAATCTCGGGCAGCGGCCGCGGGTGAAGCACGGGCGGAGGCGCCTGCTCGACACGCTGGCCGGCCAGGGCGGCCGGCTCCTCGGCCGGACCGGCTGTCGACTGTTCGACGGGCAAAGGATTCGCTGCCGGCGGGAGCGCCTCGGCCGCGGGCGCACCGGGGATCGCCGCGGCGCTACCGCCGGGCTGCGCCAGGTCGGGCGGCGGCGCCGGCTGACGCAGAACGAGGGCGCCGATCAGCGCCGCGAGCAGCAGACCAGCTCCGGCCCAGAGCGCCCAGACCCGCCATCGGCGCGCCTTGCCATCCCGAAGGCGGACAATTTCGGTCGGCGCCGACGTGGCGTAGCTGGCCGGCGGCAACGGCGCTGGAACTTCGGGCCCCGCCAGAGGCGCCGCCGCAATCACGCCGGCTGCCGGGCCGCGCGCCGGCGCGGTCGGCGCCGAAGTCGAAGCGCGTGAGAACTGTGCCGCGAGCGCGCGGGCGCGGGCGGCGAAGGTCACCGCGTCGGGAATCCGCACATCGCGCGCCTTGGCGAGCGACCAGCGCAGCAGATCGATCAGGTCCGGGTGCAACCGCCCGGCGACGGTGTCCGACTCGAACGGGTCCTGATGCAGGATTTGAAAAACCAGCGTCGTGAGTGTGTCGGCCGGGAAAGGCTTCCGATGCATCAGCATCTCGTAGAGCACGACGCCGAGCGAAAAGAGGTCGCTGCGGCCGTCGAGCTCCATTCCCTGCACCTGCTCCGGAGCCATGTAGGCGGGGCTCCCCACCATCGTTCCTGTGCGCGTCAACTCGGTCGATTCGCCGACCGCTTTGGCGACGCCGAAATCGCTCACCTTGAGGGTGCCCGAGCGTCGCAGGAGAAGATTGCCGGGCTTGATGTCGCGGTGAATGACTCCGGCGAGGTGGGCCGCGGCCAGCGCATCGGCGGCCTGCGCGACGATCTCAAGGGCCGCCGTGGTGCCGGGAAAATCGCCCCGCGCCAGACGGTGCGCCAGCGTCTCGCCTTCGACCAGCTCCATGACGAGGAAGAGCTGGTCGCCTTCCTCGCCGAAGTCGTAGATCGCGACGACGTTCGGATGCTGCAACCGCGCGGCAACTCGCGCTTCGCGCGCGAATCTCGCCGCCGCCTCCTTCGGGTCGCCATGCCCTGCCGCGAAAGCCAGCGAGATCAACTTGATCGCGACATCGCGCGCCAGCTTCGGATCGTGAGCCCGGTAAACCGCGCCCATCGCACCATGGCCGATCTCGCCGGCCAGCCTGTATCGACCGATTCTCTCGGGTGGGATCACGTCGCTGATTCTACGGGAGTCACGCTGCAATGGAGTCGTCCGCACCCTCGCAGAGCTCGGATTCGCGTAAGATCCGTCCCGAGGTGTCGATGCTCGCCAACCGCATCCCCGACATTCAGGCCGCGCTTTCCGAGGCCGAGCTCGACGGCTGGTTCTTCGCCGTCTTCCAGGCCAACGACCCGATCAGTCTCGATCTGCTCGGCCTGGCCGCCAAGAGCCTGGTGACCCGGCGCTGTTACTACGTCGTGCCGAGCCACGGGGAGCCGAGGAAGCTCGTCTCGACGCTCGAGCCCGCGATGCTCGACCATCTGCCGGGCACGAAAGCGCTGTACACGACCTGGCAGCAGCACCGGCAGCAGCTCGAATACCTGGTGCGCGATTGCGGCCGGCTCGCCGCGCAGTACAGCCCGCGCAACGAAATCCCCAGCGTCTCGCGGCTCGACGCCGGTACGGCTGAGCTGCTCACTTCCTTCGGCTGCGAGCTGCGGTCGGCAGCCGATCTCGCCCAGCGCTTCGCCGCGGTCTGGACACCGGACCAGCTCGCGGGACACCGGCGCGCGAACGTCCATCTGCATCGCATCGCGCTCGAGGCGTTCTCCATGGTCTCAGCCCACCTGGCCGCCGACCGCGCCATCGACGAGTACCGCGTGCAGCGTTTCATCGTCGAAGCTTTCGATCAGGCGGGACTGCACACCGAAGCCGACCCGATCATCGGGGTGAACGAACACAGCGCCGACCCGCATTTCGAGCCCACTCCCGACACCGCGAGCCCGATCCGGCGCGGCGACTTTCTGCTCATCGACCTGTGGGCCAAGGAGAAGGGCCCGGGCAGCGTCTACGCCGACATCACCTGGTGCGGAGTCTGCGCCGACGCACCGAGCGACCGGCAGGAGGAGATCTGGCGTATCGTGCGCGACGCGCGCGACGCCGGAATCCGGCTCGTCCAGGAGCGCTGGCCGGCGACGCCGGTGCACGGCTTCGAAGTGGACGACGCCACCCGCAACGTCATCCGCCAGGCGGGCTACGGCGACGCCTTCTTTCATCGCACCGGCCATTCCATCGGCATCAAGGATCACGGGCAGGGCGCCAACATGGACAACCTCGAGACCCATGACACCCGTCGCCTCATCGCGATGACGGGCTTCTCGATCGAGCCCGGCATCTATCTCGCAGGAGAATTCGGCGTGCGCAGCGAAGTCAACATCGCTCTCACCCCGACCGCCGCCGAAGTTACCGGCGGCGCGGCGCAGCGCGAGCTGCTCCGCCTGCTCCCCTGATGCTCAGCGCCCCAGCGGAGACGATCGCGAACATCGCCGGCCGGCAGGGATCTGCCGGGCGGCCGGCGCTCTTCGATCGTCCCAACTGGAGCGTCGACAGCCCCGCCGGACGTCTCTTCTCCGCGGCGTCCGCCGCGGACGAACCCGCGCTGCGTCGCGCATGCCTGCGAACCGCGCAGGAGCGCGCCGGCCTGTTCTCCCCCGCGCTCGCCCTTCTGCCGGAACGCGAGCAGGAGCGTGCCGCGCTGCTTCTTGCGCTCGCGGATGTGCTCTTTGCCACCGCGAGGGGGCCGGGGAGCGCCGAATCGAGGATCGAGGACCTCGACCGAATCGCCTTTGCGATCGCGCGCGCACTGCGCACGGAAGGCTGCGGCGCCGAAGGTGAGAGCTTCGCGCGCCGGTTCGGAGCCGAGTCGCGGCGCCGCGGCTTCACCCGCCGGGCCCTCGACGAGCTCTTCGACGCGGCGCGGGTCGGCGCCCGGCGGCGCCGCCCCGAGACCGGCGAAGAGCTCGCGATACGTGCCCAGTCGCTCGCCGAGGTTTTCACCACCGCGCTGTTCGGCGTCGAGCCGACAGCGGCCGTCGTCGATCTCGGCGCCGGCCTGCTGCGGCTGCTCGCTCTGCAGGGTCTCGCCACCGATCTGCGCGCGCTGCACTGCGCGCTGCCCGAAAGCGACCTCGCGGAACCGGTCCAGTACCGGACCCCGGATGAGATCGGCGCCGCCGTCATGCGCGAGTGCGCCGAGCTGCGCAAGCTCCTGCTCAAGGGCGCGCGAGCGGCGGGCGAAGTTCCGCTCTCTTTCCGACGCCCGGTCGCTTTCATGCTGCCGGTGGCGCTGTCGCTCCTCGGGCGACTCGAAGAGCGGCCGCCGGAGCTCGCGCGCCGCATCCCGACGGTCGGCAAATGGACTCTCCGCCGCGCCTTCTGGCGCGCCCGCTTCACTCCTCTGGGCTGAAGATCCCTGGAACAATGTAGAAACCGCGCGCCGCAAGCCCGAATTCGGCGCGATGAGGCGCGCGAAAGGCCCACAGCGCAGGTTTCTCTCACCTGGCACCCCTCTTGCTCCTTCCCTTGGAACGGCAGGGTGGCAGCGAGCTACCCTCCTTACCCCAAGGAGAATGACAATGAAGACCTCGAAGTGGATCACCTCGGCCATGGCAGCCGCGTTCGTGTTTACGGCTGGCGCCGCGATCGCCGATGACAAGTCCGACTGGGCCGTGACCAAGGACGTGAAGCTCGCGCTCCTCGCCAAGCTCGGCGCGGACGCCCTGCACATCGATGTCGAGACCAAGGGCGGTGACGTCAACCTGCTCGGCAAGGTCAACAAGCGCGAGACGAAGGAGCTCGCCTCGACGATCGCCCAGTCGGTCAAGGGCGTGCACGCGATCGACAACGATCTCGAGCTCGCCGCGACGGTTGCGAATTCGGACAAGGTCGGCGCTGCCGTCGGTGAGGCCGAGGCGGAAGTCAAGGACGCGATGATGGAGTCGACGGTTCGCTGGGCGCTGCTCGACAAGCTCGGCAGCGAAGGCACCAAGGTCGGAACCGAGGCTGCGAGCGGCGTGATTACCCTCGAGTTCCACAAGGACTGGCCGGCGGCGAAGCGTCAGGAAGCGGTCGCGGCGGTCAAGGGTCTTGACGGCGTCGTCAAGGTCCTGACGATCGAAAAGAAGAGCTGAACCGGGTAGCCGCCCCGGGAGGCCACCGAGCCTCTGCGCGGACGCTACTCCAGCTTCTTCAATGCGAATTCCGCCGATTCGAGAGAATCGGCGTTTCTCAATCCCGGCCCTCCGGCACCCCCCCGTGCCGG
>JBDSRU010000550.1:0-3470 GCA_039929145.1 Thermoanaerobaculia bacterium | reverse complement strand
ACGATCTGCCCGGTACCTGCGATTCCGGAGGCGATCAGCGCCGGCGGTACGCGTGTCGTCTTCCCAGCCCCTGGCGGCGCCTGGAGCACCGCATTGGGCTCTTCGCCCAACCGGCCGAGGAGCTCGGGGAGGACGTCATCGATCGGCAGCGGAGATAGAGGCGGCATTCGCCAGGATGCTATCCGCTCCCTTCGCCGCCCGACCTCACCTGTTCACCAGGTCACGGCTCCACCATCAAAACCGTCGGCGATGATCGAGCCGTAGAGGATCGTCTCGGCGCTGGTTCATCGTCCGGACGGGTTAGTGTTGGCGTAACCAAGGAGCTCCCATGCGGTTCGTGAAGCCGGGGTGGCAGCAGCGGCCGGAGAGGCCGCCGGGCGGCAGGGTGCGAGTTCGCGGGGCGCTGGTCCCCGGCATGCTGTTCCTCGCGACACTTTGCGGAGGCGCGACGCGCTCGTCGGCAGCGGACGCGCCGGCGGTTCCGGAGAACGTTCCCGAGCCGCAAGCGCTCATCGCAGCGCTCACGAACCGCTCCCTGGACGCCGCGCGCGCCGTGCCGGTGGAGCGACTCAAGCTGAAAGTGGACCTCGCGGAAGTCCACCTCGAGCACGGCTGGATCTTTCCGGCGACGCAGGTCGCCGGCCGAGACGTCGAGCTGGTCTTCGTCGGCGAAGGTCGATTTCGCCTGGAGCCTCCGGATGACACCGAGGCCGGCCAACTCGAGCTCTTCACCGGTGAGACCCGTCTCGACCGGCCCTTCGACGCCGCCGTGTTCGTCGTCGCGAGCGATGCCGCGAGCTCCGCGCTGTTTCGACGGACTGCCGCCAGCGCACCTCCGTCGCCCGACATCGAGCGCGCGAAGGGGCTGTGGGAGCGGTGGCGCGTCAGTGGCGAGCGCCGTGCACTGGGCGTCGACGCGACACTTCTCGCGGACGCTCTCGGTGAAGCGCTCTACAGCGGCGCTTTCGTCGCCTGGCTGCACCAGAAGGAGGAGCCACCGATCATCTTCCAGCTCGATCCGGCCGCCGAGGAGCCGGTCAATCTCGGCAAGTTCGAGCCTCTCGACGCTGACGATCGCGAACAGCGGCGCATCGCCCGCGAGCTCCGCTCGCAGCAGAAGCGCGGGCGCGGACTGGGCCTTGCCATCGCCGATCTGGGGGACTGGGAGCAGTGGCTCCTGGCGCCGATGCACGATGCCACCGGCAAACCGCAGCCGCGACGGACTCTGTTCGAACCGGTGCGCTACGTCCTCGACGCGACGATCTCGGGCAGCGGCGACCTGACTCTGGCGGGCCGGGCCAGGATCGTCGTGCGCGCGCAGGCAGCCCGCCACCGGGTGGTCGTGGCGACACTGCACCCCGACCTCGTCGTGGGCATGGTGCGCGATTCGCGGGGCGCGGCCCTGGCCTTCCATCGCTCGGGCGCCGAGCTCGCGATCGTGCTTGCCGCGCCGCCCGCGGCTGGCGACGAGACCGTGGTGGAGATCGAATACGAAGGCCGGTTCCTGGACAAGGCGGGGCGGTCGCTCTACGCGCTGCGCGACTCGCTCGCCTGGTATCCGCACCTCGGGGCGGTCGATCGCGCGCCGTATGACGTGACGCTCAGCTGGCCGAAACGCCTCGAGGTCGTCGCTGCGGGGGAACGAGTCGACGGCGGCGAGCGCCTGGACGGCACGAAGTGGGAGCGGCGAAAGCTCGAGACGCCGGCGCTCGGCTACTCCTTCGAGGTCGGAAAGTTCGATGTCGCGCGCGCCAATGTGGAGCGGCCAGCTCTCCCCCCGATCGCGGTCGAGGTCTATTTCGATGCCGAAAGCGACGACCTGCCGAAAGCCGTGCGCCAGGAGATCGTTTCAGCGATCACGGACTCACTCTCCTACTTTGGCGAGGTCTTCTCGCCTTACACAGGAGCCTCGCTGCGGGTCGTCACGGTGCCCCGGATGATGTCGCAGGGGCTGCCAGGCTTCGTCACCCTGTCGTCGCTCTCGATGAGCGAGCTCAGCGGTGGCTGGCGGCTGCTGCTCGGGATCGAGGATCGCCGGACGACGGCGGCGCACGAAATCGCTCACCAGTGGTGGGGAAACCGGGTCGGTTGGGCCAGCTATCGCGATCAGTGGATCAGCGAGTCGATGGCGACCTATTCCGCGATGCTGTGGGCGCGCAACCGCCTGCCCGCAGCCGAGCGACCGCTGGTCGGTCCGACCTCCGGTTGGCAGGACGACTTGCTGGCGACTACCGAGGACGGGCGTGTCGTCGAGTCTCTGGGGCCGGTGACGCTGGGGTTCCGGCTGCTTTCCGGGAAGGAACCCGCCGCCTACGACGCGATCGTCTACAAGAAAGGCGCAGTCGTCCTCAGCATGCTGTCGCGCTTCTGGACCGAGAAGGATTTTCTCGCCATTCTGCGCGGCGTCGTCGAGGCCGCCTCCGGAAAAGTCATCTCCACCGCCGACCTGATCCAGTCGATCGAACGGTTATCGAGCACGCAGCTCGACGGGTTCGCCCGGCGGTTCATCTACGGTACGGGACTGCCGGAGATCCAGTTCGACTACACGCTGGGCGAAAAGCAGGGGGAGAAGTGGCCGGTCGCCATTCGCGCCCGGCAGCAGGCACCCTATCGGTTCCGCTACAGCGTCGTGAAGAAAGCGGACGGAAAGCTCGGGGTCGCGCGCGAAAGGCGCACCGAGATGGAGCTCGATGGCACGACCTTCGCGGTCCCGTTCCAGGTGCCGATCGATGCCCCCTGGCCAGCGGACGCTCCGCCGCCGCCCAAGGCCCGAAAGCGCGGCGACCCGCCCCTGCATCCGCGGCTGGACGGGCGGTTGACCCTACAAGGGGAGAGGACCGAGGTCGTGCTCCATCTCGATCAGCGGCCGCTCGGCCTCGTCCTCGATCCGCGCCAGGAAGTCTTCGCCCGGTTCTTCGATCTCGGAAGGTCGCCGAAACGCGCCGCGCTGCGCGACGCGTTCGACGCGGCGGCGGCGGGGGACAACGCCACCGCGCGGAGCCGCTTCGCCGAAGTCTTCACCGCGAAGGTCCGGCTGGCGGTCGACTTCGCCCCGGCGGACGAACCCGGGGACCTCGAGCGGGAAGGACGCGGGCTCGACGCCAGGGCGCACCTCGGCCTGGCTCGATTGGCGGTCGAGGCGGGCGACCTGACATCGGCGAAGCGCGAGCTCGCCGTTTCGGCGAAAGGCCTCGACCATGGCCAGCGATCGGCGATCGAAGGTCAGGCGTCGCTGCTCGAAGCGCGGATCGACCTCGCGTCGGGGAACGCCGCGGGCGCCTATCGCCGGCTGAAGCGCCTGGTGGTGTCACGTGAGGCGATGGACGGGACGGAAGGCTGGCTGCTGCTCGCCATTGCCGCGCACGAGACCGGCCAGAAAGAGACCCTCGACCAGGCGCTCGAAGTGGCGCGCCGCCGCAGCGTCGACCTCGGCCCCCTGGCCAACCTCTAGCGCCGCCGGGGACACACAC
>JBDSRU010000549.1:0-7543 GCA_039929145.1 Thermoanaerobaculia bacterium | reverse complement strand
GCGCTCGCCGCCGCGCTCGCCGCCGCATTCGTCGCCGGCGCGCTGCTCCTCCCGCGCCTGACGTCGAGTCGCGAAGAGTTGGCTGCGGATCCGCCGGCGCGTCGCTTCCCGTTTTCCGATGTCTCGGCGCACGAGGCGCCGGAGCTCGAAGCTCGATTCGCCGCCGAGCCAGCGAGCCTCGAGACCGGGGCCCACCTGGCAATGGCACTCGCCAAGGGGGGGCGTGTCGCCGAGGCACGCCTCCTCCTGCCGCGGCTGCGCCAGATCCCGGGCCGCGCCGCCGACCCCCTCGTCGACTACGTCGAAGGCTCGCTCGCGGTCGCCGCCGACGAGCCACAGCTCGCTCTGGTGATGTTCGGGAAGGCGCTCGAGCGCGCCAGAACCGGAGGTCGCGGCGAGCTCCTGTCGCAGATTCGCGCCGCCCGCGGGCATCTCCTCTCGACGCTCGGCCGCGGCGATGAGGCGCTCGCCGACATGCAGGCCGCTCTGGCCGGCTTCGAGAGTTCGCACGACGCGCCATCCCTCGCCCGGGTGCTCAACGACCTCGCCGTCGAAGAGCTGCAGCGCGGCCGGCTCGCCCAAGGCGAGCGCCTGCTCGAGCGCGCCCTCGAGGCGAGCCGCGAGGCGAATCCCGGCGGAACCGGCGGCGGAGTCATTCTCGGCAACCTCGCCGGCATCTCGATGCTGCGCGGCCGGCCGGACGAGGCCGCTCCGCGCTGCCGCGAAACGATCCGGACCTTTCGCGACAACGGCAGCCACCGGCTGGCCTGGGCGCTCACCGACTGCAGCGTGATCCTGCGCGATCTCGCCCTGACCGGAGAGGCCGACGCCAGCCTCGCCGAGGCTCTCGCCTTGCTGGCGTCGAGCCCAGCGGAGAGCGACTTCGCGATCGCCCTGAGCTATCGCGGCGACGCCGAGCTCGCATCCGGCGAGCGGAACCGCGCCGCGGCGACCGCGGCAGAGATCGAGCGCGCCGCCAGCGCCGGTGGCGATCGACCGGCGCTCGCCCGGGCCGATCGACTGCGCGCCGGACTCGCCGCGCAGCAGGGCCACCTCGCGACGGCACGACGGCTCTTCGCCGAGGCGCGGACGCTCGAGGCGGGCAGCGGGCAGGAGGACGCCGCGACCGAAATCGACCTCGAGGCGGCGCGAATCGAGCTCGAATTCGGCGAGCTCGCCGCTGCCGAGACCCTGGTCGCTCAGGTCGCCGCGTCGGCCGCAGGCAGCGTTCGCGAGGGCAGCGCGGCCTTCTTCAGCGAAATCCTGCGCGCCGAAATCGATCTGCGGGAAGGTCGCATCGCCGAGGCCGGTGTCCGCTTGAAGGGTCTCGGCGATCCGGATCGGCTGACTTCGCTCGCGCGCCGATTGGCTCTGCTCGCAGCGCGCGGACATCAGGCAGCGAGCGCCGGGCAGATCGACGCGGCGCGCGTCGACCTCGACCGGGCACAACGCGAAGCGGCAGCGGCACATCTCTCGGTCGAGGCGCTGGAGCGCCGCCTCGACCTGGCGCGGCTCGAGGAAGCGGCGGCTCTCTCCGCGAACCCAGCGGAGCGCCGGCCTCCGGCGACGCGCTCCCGTGAACGCCAGCAGATCGTCGACGAAGCTGGCCGCCTCGGCCTCACCCGCCTGGCCCGCCGCGCCGCGGACGCCTGAGGCCGCCGGAGGGCGCCGGCGAGATCAGGGTGTGGACGCCGACCAGGTTTCGATCGCTCCGCTGGCGAAGCCGTTCGAGAACAGCGAACCGTAGAGCACGACCTCGGCGCCGACATTGGCGAGCGGGTACGCGTTGAAATAGGGCGAGCCGATGACGAGGTCGGCGAAACCGTCACCGTCGAAATCGCCGGTCGCAGCGGAGGCGCCGTAGTCCTGGCTGTCCTGCACCTCGCCCGGATACCCGTCGGCGCCGGCGAAGAGGTCACCGAAGCGGGTGAGGACGCCGCCGGGGCCGCCCATGAGGAGCGTCACCGCGCCGCGGTCGGCGCCCCCGTTGGCTTCACCGGGATGCCCGACCGCGAGATCCGCGCGACCGTCGCCGTCGAGGTCGCCTGCGGCGAGCGCGAAGCCGAAGCGGTCGCCGCTCTGGTCGACGGCGCCGACTCCCTGGATGTCACTCTGCTGGAGGTACTCGCTGCGCGCCAGATTGATGCCGGCGGCCGACCCGAACATCACCGAGATCGCTCCCGTGTCGGGCGCGTCGGGAAAGCCGGAAGTCTCGTCCTCGAACGGCGCGCCGACCGTCAGATCGTCGAAGCCATCGCCGTCGAGATCGCCGGCGGCGAGTGTCTGGCCGAACTGGTCGCCGGCTTCGTCGAGCCCGCCGGTGTGGTGCTGGAAATAGAGCACGTTGTTCGGCAGGTCGAGCCCGCCGGCGCCGCCGAAGACGATCTGGACGATGCCCTTGCCGTCTTCCCCCGGCACGCCGATCGCTAGGTCGTCGAAGCTGTCGCCATCGAAGTCGGCGGTAGCGACAGCCGCTCCCAGATGGTCGTGTTCCTCGGCGCCGCCGAGGATGTCGGGCGAATCCTGGTCGAAGATGTGTCCGACGAACGGCAGCAAGCCTTGCGGCCCGCCGAGCAGGACGATCACCGAGCCCACCTCGTAGAGAACCGGATTGGGGACGATCGAGATATACGAGAAGGGGCAGCCGATGACGAGGTCGGCATAGCCGTCATGATCGAAGTCGCCGGTCGCCAGGGCCTGCCCGCAGTTGAGCAGGTGGTGGCCGGCCGCAGGCACCATGCTGGTCGTAAAGCCGGGTACCAGCCACTCGGAAGCGTCCGGCTCGAGGCCGGAGAGCGTGCCGTAGTGGATCGCGACCGCGCCGCTGATGGGGATGCCCACCCCCTCGCGATGGCCCGGGACGCTCACCGCGAGGTCGTCGATCTGATCGCCGTTGAAGTCGCCCGCGGCGAGGGCGTAGCCGAACTGGTCGTCTACATCTTGCGGATCCGGGCTGCCGGCCGAGAACTGGCTGAAAAAAATCGACGTCGGCGCGAGGCCGACGCCGGGCACCCCGTAGCGCACGACGAAAGCGCCGGCGTTGGTCACCTCGAAACCCGCGACGCCGTCGTCGTCCGGAATTCCGGTCGCCAGGTCCTCGGCACCGTCGCCGTTGAAATCACCCGTGGCCAGGGAGAGCGCGAAGTGATCGCCCTCCTGCGGCGGCGCGAAGAACAGCGGTTCGTTGTCGTAGGCGCGCCCGCGGACGGTCGAGACGCCGAGAAATCCGGGCAGGGCCCAAACCGATCCCGCAGCGAGGAGCAGGGCGCCGAACCAGATCGCGGCCGGCAGGAGCCGGGAGGAAGGACTTGGAGCAGGAATGGGGTATCTCATGTCCGGTACGCGCGGACCGTCGCCGAAAAGGCTCATCCTGCTTCCGGGCGGAAGGGCCGCCGACGCCTTCCGGCGCGCGGTCAGGGCGCCGGCGGCGCGGGCGCGGGCTGGGCACCGACAGGGGGAACCCCGTCAGCGACCGCCGCGGCGGCGCGGGCAGCGGAGATCTTCGCTTCGAGCTCGACGACCAGGCTTCGCGGCAGCAGCAGCGTCACGTCGCGTCCGGCGGTGCGCGCCGGAACCGTGGCAGCCTCGTTGGGGCCCGCGAGCAGCGTCAGTCGTTCTTCGTTGCCGTCGGCATCGGAGAGGGTGATGGCGAGCCGCGGCGGCGAAGGCGACGCCTCAGCGGACCCTTCGACGAGGCTCTCCGCCTGGAGCGAGGTGATCGCTGCGAGCAGATCGCTGGCGACGGGGAACGGAATCTTCTGACCGTCCCGGAGCCACTCGCCTTCGCTGCGCACGAGCTCGAACGCGCCGCCGGTCCCTTCGACGCGCGCCTTCTCGATGCGCCAGTTCTCGAACCGGGTCCAGTTCCGGCTGCGCCATGCGGCAGCCGGGCGCGCTACGACGGCGGCCAGAGTGGAAGCGCTTTCGAAGAGCTGACCGGCGGCGCGCCAGACGCGCTTGCCGCCCGCCGTCTCGCTGCCCACTTCGAGCTCGAACGGCGCAGCCTCGCCGGAGATCGTCAGGACGAGCTTGCCAGCGGGCGCGGCGAGCGAACGCTCGGCCTCTGGCGCGAGCGGCGGATCGAGAAAGGTCTCCATGCGCAGGGCGGCGAGGTCGGCAAGCAGTCGATCGGCGAGGTCGCGGTCCACGAGATCGACGATCGGTCCTTCGAGCCGGAGGGTCTCTCCGCTGCGCGCAAGAACGGTTGGTCGAAGCGCAGCCGGGCTCGAGATCGCGATGCGCTCGATGCTTTCGCGCCCCGCGGTCACGACCTCGCGGCTCCGCCAGTCGCCGGCGGGACGCGCGACGTCGGCGAGAAAGCTGTCGTCGGTCACCGCGGGCAGGCGCCGCCCGCTTGCGGCGACGACGACATCGTGCGAGGCCGGGACGGCGCCGCCGATCTCGAGGCGACCCTCGCCTTCCGCGGTCTTCCAGGTCACCGTGCCGCGCGGCGGCTCGAGACCGATCTCGGCCCGTGCGGAGTCCTCGAGGTCGCGCGTCACTTCGAGGCCGGACAATGCGGCCAGGAGGCGGGCGACCGCGGCGTCGTCGGCACGATGCGCGAACGGAGCGACGATCCTCCACGGTCCCGCCTGCGCCGGATCTGCCGCCCCATCAAGTTTCGTGGTCGCAGGCGTTGGAACGGCAGGGGGAACGGCAGGAGGAAGTGCGGGCGGACGCTCGAATCGCACCCTGCTCCCCTGCCAGTCGATCTCGAGCACCACGATTTCGTCCGGCTCGAAATCGACCAGCCGCTTGGCCGCTGCGGCGCGCTCGTCGGTCGAGGCGACTTTGTCCTGGGCGAAGTAGATGAGCGCCAGGAGCGCGCCGACCACGACCGCGAGACCAAGCAGAGTCTTGGGGCGCACCGCGTCTATCTCCGGCGCCGGAGATAGACCGCGACGCCGGCGGCGATCGCCAGCGCCGGCAGGCCCGCGAGAACCAGCCAGGTGATCCCCGAGAGCTGGCCCGGAGTGAGTGTCATGCGCACCTGCTCCGGCTTCTTCGGCCCGATGCCGAGAAGCTTCTGCCGATCGAGCAGCCAGTTGAACGTGTTGGCGAGCAGGATCGGGTTGCCGGACTGCGCGAGAAGGCTGTTGGTCGCGAAGTCGGAGTCGCCGACTACCACCAGCCTCCACGCCGGAGCGCCACCGGACGCCTCCGCTGTCGCGGCCTGCGGCGGGACCTCTTCGTCCTCGGGATCGGCCGGCCCCTCCTCCCTCGCCGCCGCACCGATCGCCACGGCGATCGGCACCGGCCCGGTCAGATCCTTGTCGTCCCTCGCGACGGCGCTCAGGTTGACGAGGTCGGACTCGCCCCAGCCCTCGGGAGTGGTCTGCAACAGGATCTGCGCCGCCGTGCCCGCGGGCGTCCGGGTGGTGGCGATCGAGCGCGCGAGCGCGACGATCACGCCGACCTGCGCCTGCTCGAGGCTGCGGACGATCGGATGTCCGCCGGTGGCGCCAGCAAAGAGGGTTTCGGCGCCGTAGAGGGGCACGGTCGCTCCCGGATCGACGACGATGTTCGACCCGACCGCGACACCGTAGGCGTCCAGCCAGCTCTCCAGTCCCGTGCCGACGAGACCGCCTCCCGGCGCGAGCGTGGGATCGAGCAAGACGAGCATCCGTCCGCCGCGGTCGAGATATCTGCCGAACGCCTGGAGCTCGGGCTCGACGAAGCTTGCCCGCGCGCCGGCAATGACCAGCAGATCGGTTCCCGTGGGCACATCGGGCTGCCCCAGCGAGGTCCACTTCGTGAGCTCCACGTTTTCCTTGCCGACCAGTCCGGCAACGCCCGAGAGTCCACCTGGACCGCTTTCGTCGAGCGACGCCTCGCCGTGGCCGGAGGTCAGCAGGACCTTGGGCTTGCGGCTCTCGACCAACTCGAGGATGGCGCCGCTGAAGGCCTCTTCGCCCTTGAAGCCGGTGAGCTCCGGGCTGCCGCCGTACTGCATCGCCGAATAGTCGTAGTCGGCGAGGTCGGTCTCTTCCACGACCCGCCGGTCGTTACCGCTCTCGAAGACGATGACGTTCAGGTTCGAGAGCTCGAACTTGTCGACCAGGCGCTGCGCCTCGATCAGGTTCTTGTCCGCCGAGATAGCGCGGAAATGAACGCGCGGCGATTGTGCCGCATAGCGCTCCAGGAGCTCCTTCGCAGAGGCGTGCAGCGGCCTGCTTTCGGGCAGGAAGAGAGTGACCTCGATGTCGCGGTCAAGGCCGGCGAGAATCGCCACCGTCTTCTCCGACAGCGAATAGCTCTGCGACGAAGTCCAGTCGAAGCGGTGGTAATAGCGCATTCCCAGGTAGTTCACGATGCCGACGAGCGCCGCTACCAGCAGGACTCCGGCCGAGAGCATCGAGCCCTGCAAGATCCAGCTGCTGCCTTTCGATCCGCTCATCGCCTTACCGCCACTTCTTCGCCGCCAGGGCGCGGCTGGTGAGGAAGAGGAAGAATCCGGCGCCGCTCGCGTAGTAGACCAGGCGCCGGGTGTCGACGATGCCCTTGCTGAACTCTTCCATGTGCTGCCAGAGATTCATCTGTCCGAGCACTTTCTTGGCGGTTTCGCCGTTCACCAGGTTCTCGAGCAGGCCACAACTGAAGAGCACCAGGAGGCAGAAGAAGGTCACCACCGCGGCGACCATCTGATTCTTGGAGGTCGCGGAGGCGAAGACTCCGACGGCGAGAAAGAGAGCGCCGATGCCGAAGATGCCGAGATAGGAGGCGGCGATCGGCCCCCAGTCGACAGGCGTGAACCAGCGCACGATCGCCACGTAGATCAGCGTCGGCGACCAGAGGAAGAGGTAGAAGGTGAGCGCCGCCGCGTACTTTCCGGCGACGACCTGGCCCTCGGAAATCGGCGAAGTCAGCAGCGTTTCGATCGTTCCGCTGCGCAGCTCCTCCGAGATCAGTCGCATCGAAAGGAACGTGCCGGCGAAGATCAGCACCAGCCAGGTGAAGATCGTCTGGCCGAAGAAGAGTTCGAGCGGCCGCCCCGCCGCCGCTCGCGGGTCGGAAAGGAAGGCGACGATCAGCGAAAAATAGTAGCCCTGCACCAGGACGAAGAAGGTCAGGATGACGTAGGCGAGCGGCGAGAAGAAATAGGCCCTCAGCTCGCGTCCGAAAACCGCCAGAGCGCCTTTCATGCCGCCTCCCCGGCGAGCTCGGACCCGCCAGCGTCTGGCTCGGCGTCGCGACGATCGCTGGTCGTCAGGCGCACGAAGATGTCTTCGAGCGAGGCGCGCGCCGAAGCGAGCTCGACGAGCGTCCAGGATTGCTCGACGGCGAGGCGGAACACCGCCGCCCGCGGATCAGAGCCTGCTGCGCACTCGAGCACGAAACGCGCCGGATGTGGGCCCAGCTCAGCACCGTCAGAGCGGACAGCGCGCACACCTTCGATCTGCGCCAGGCGGTCGGTCATTCCCTCGGAGGCGCTCTCGAACTCGACGGTCACCGCGACCTGCCCCTGAAGGCGCTCGCGCAACTGGTCGGGGCTGCCTTCGGCGACGATCCGGCCGCGGTCGAAGATCAGCACCCGGCCGCAGAG
>JBDSRU010000548.1:0-2672 GCA_039929145.1 Thermoanaerobaculia bacterium | reverse complement strand
GACCGTTCTCGCTCCCGAACCTAATCAGCCGGCATAGAGGTGGACGTCCTGCGCCATCCGCTCGCCCATGTGCAGCGCGGTCGAGAGGTCCGGATGACGAACCACGATGTAGCCGTCGCCGATCAGCGTCTGCTTCCAGTTGCGGCGCTGCGCGCCGATCGGAGTCAGGTCGACCTCGACGACGTAGCGCCCGAAGTCGGCGAGCAGCTTCTCGAGTCCGGCGACGCGCTGGATCCGCCCCTCGCCCTTGGCGCGCTTGAAGGTGATGACCACGTTCCACTTGCGTTCGAAACGGCGCTCGACCCGACCCAGGCAGGCGGCCTCTGCCCAGCCGACGTAGGTGTCGTTGTCGGTGCAGTAGTTCATGATGTCGACCGTGCGGGCTCCCGGCGGGCGGCCGCCGATCTCGCCGAAGACCACCTCGCCGTCGGCCTTCTTGTACCACTCCATGTGGGTGAATCCGGTCTCGAAACCGAGCGCCGCGAGCACCTCGCGGCCCATCTTCCGTCCGGCCGCGAGGTCGGGGACGTCGAGCTCGCGCAGACAGACGGTCTGCGGGCTGATCCACTCGTTCTGGCGCTGGATGAGGGGCCGCGGCCGGTACCAGCAGATGTTCTCGAAATACATCTTGCCACCGGCGCAGATGGTGTCGAAGGTGAATTCCTCGGCCTCGATGAACTCCTCCACCGAGACCTCTTCGACGTGCTTGGAGAGCTTCAAGGCGCGCTCGAGCTCGGCGCGGGAGTCGCAGCGGTGGGTGTCGGCGGAGCCGGCGCCGGCGATCGGCTTGACGATGATCGGATAGCCGATCTGCTCCGCGGCGTCGCGCACCTGGTCCTCGGTGTTGGCGCGAAAGTGCCGCGGCGTGCGGATGCCGGCGGCGTCCAGGCGCTGCTTCATGATCTCCTTATCGCGGAACGGGAGGGTCTGCTCGACCGTCATCCCGGGCAGGCCGAGCGCCTCGCGAAGCTTTGCGCCGAGGATCATCCCGGGTTCCCAAAGGCATTCGACGCGGTCGATGCGGATCTGGCGCGCCAGCTTCTGCACTTCGCGCACCACCGCCGCCTCGTCCCACAGCGACCGCACCTGCAGATGATGGGCGACATGCTCGCGGGCGATCGGCGGCAGCATCTCTTTCGGCTGGTCGCCGAGCCCGATCACTTTCGCCCCGACGAGCGACAGCCCGCGGGTGAAAAACGGCATCTCGGCCGGATAGCCCGGCGACAGCATCAGTACGTTCATGGTCACCCCAGCTCCACTCTCACCGTCGAGATCGTGCGCTTCAAGGCCTCCTCCACGACCGCCGTTTCGGGGTGGCGGAAGAGGATGTAGCCCTCACCCTCGTAGCTCGAAGACTGCGGCTGCCCGACCTGCGGCAGTTTCGCCTCCACGATGAGCGATCCCAGATCCCGCTGCAGCGCCGCCAGACCGTGCACCGCGGTGACGCGGCCCTGCCCCTGGCCCCGCAGGTAGGCGCCGCCAGCGGCGAACCGGTGCGGCGGCGGCTCGAACTCGTCCTTGACCACGAGCCGCGCCCAGGCGCGGTAGAAGTCGATGTCATGGGCGTAGGAGATGAGCGAGGTGATCTGCGCTCCCGGTGGCCGCGCGCCGACTTCCGAAACCAGCACCGAGCCGTCGGCCTTGCGGAACCACTCCATGTGCGAAAGGCCGGTGCCCATCCCGAGAACCTCGAGGGCGCGGAAACCGACCCGCCGGATGTCGTCGAATCGCGGATGATCGATCTCGCGCGGTATCAGCACGCACCACTGGATCCAGGGGTTGTCGACGACGTTGAGCGGCGCCGGCAGATAGTAGGAGAGCGAGTGCCAGACCGGCCGGCCGCGGATCGAAACCGTGTCGAAGGAGAATTCGTCTCCGACCACGAACTCCTCGACGACCGCCTGACGACTCTCGGAGGGGCGGATCGACGACAGAGCATTCTGCATCTCGGCGGCATCGCCCACCCTGAAGGTGCTTTTCGCGCCCGCGCCGGAGGTCGGCTTGAGCACCACCGGGTAGCCGACACTCTCGACGAAGGACCAGGCCTCGGCGTCGCTCGTCACCCGCTGGTGGCGGGCGCAGGGGACGCCGGCGCGCTGCAGGACGGTTTTCATGCGCGCCTTGTCGCGGAAGTTCTTCGCTACCTCGGCTCCCATGCCCTCGATCCCCAGGGCGTCGCGTACTTCGCCGAGCGGCACCTGGAGCTGCTCGAGAGCGCCGATCAGGCGCTGCGGCGGTCCGATCTGGCGTGCGAGGCCGCGCACCGCGTCGGCGATCTGCTGCGGGTCGAGACCGTCGCTGATCCTGAAGTGCGCGGCGAGCTTCGCCTTGAGGGCGGGCGAAAGGCGCTCGGCGGGATCCTGGCTGATGAGGCCGGTGCGGACGCCCGGCAGGTCAGCGACCGCTTCCACGAATCGAAGCGTGGTGTCGAGAAAGAAGGGTGCGACGAAGACGACCGATGACATCTCTCTCCTCATCTCCTCACGCAGCGTAGAGCCGCACGTCTTGGCTGAACTCGTCGGCCATGGCCAGGGTGACGGCCAGGTCTGGATGGCGCAGGATCACGAAACCGTCGGAAACCAGAGTCTGCTTCCAGTTGCGGCGCGGCGCTCCCACCGGCAGGAGGTTCTCCCAGACGATGGCCGACCCGTTTCTCGCCTTGAACTCTTCGA
>JBDSRU010000547.1:0-11879 GCA_039929145.1 Thermoanaerobaculia bacterium | reverse complement strand
CGCTTCAGCTCGCCCTCTCCGGGCAACGCGAGCTGCTTTCGTCGGAGGAGTTGGTGCAGACCAGTGAAACCCTTCTGCGGCTCGTTCTCGAAGCCGAGACCGGCGAACGGGGTTTCGCCCTCACCGGACATGCTCCCTACCTCGTGCCGTTTGAGAGCGCCGGCCGCAGCTGGACCGCGGTTGTTCACGACCTTGAGGTGGGATTCGCGGGCGACTCCGAGCAGCTCGAGCGCCTGCGCCGGATCGACGAGCAGTTTTCCGTCTGGCTCTCGCAGGTGGCCCTGCCGGTCATCTCTCGCCGGCGCGAGCTGCCGCCGTCGCACATGGAAGCCATCCGGGATTTCCGATCGGCGCTCTTCGCGCTTCTCGAGGAGCGCGAAGAGGGTCGCCTGGGCGAAGCGGCGAGTGCGCAAGAGCGGCGCCGCGCACTCATCGCCGAGCTTCGCCAGGCGCTCCAGGCGGCGCTGACGCCGCTCGATGAACCCAGCCTCCGCGCGCACTGGTCCGAAGTGCTGCAGAGCCTTGCGGTTCTCGAAGGCGCCATCGCTTCGAATGTTTCGCCGGCTGCTCGTAGCGCTGCTACCTACGCCCTGCTCCGGCGGGCGAACTCCGCCGCGGACGCTTCGATCGCTGCCGAGCGCCTCGCGCTCGCCCCGATCACCTCCGGTGCGGGAAAGGAGCGCGTCGATGCGATTCGAAGACTCCAGGGCGACCTCGTCGCTCGCGAGCGCGGGCGCCTGGAGACGGTGCTCGCGCGAAGCGCGCGACGCGAGCGGATTGCGATCTGGGTCGCGATAGGTGGCCTCGCCCTGGCCCTGATGCTCGGGGTCGTCTCCACCTGGCTGCTGTCCAGGCACTTTCTGATGTCGCTGCGATCGATCGGGCGCGCGGCGGAGAAGCTTGCGGCAGGAGATCTCCGCCAGAGGCTTGCCCAGGTTGAAGGCGATGATCTGGGGCGTCTCGCGCGCTCCTTCAATCTGATGGCGGACAGGCTTGCGGCGCGCGAACGGGAGGTCACGCTGTTGCACGACCTGGGACAGCTGCTGCAGTCAGCGATCGACGAAGACGAGGCACTCCAGATCGTCGCCCGACTGCTTCCAGCTTTGATGCCTGGCACTTCGGGATCGATCTTCGTCCTCACCGGCAGCCGCAACGAGCTCAAGTGTCGGGCGAGCTTCGGCGGCGGCGCGCGCGAAGGCCCACGAGACCTGCCACCCTCCAGTTGCTGGTCCATTCGCACCGGCCAGACCTACTTCGTACTCGACCCGGCGACGCAGGTCCTGTGCGACCATCTGGCCACTCCGGCGTGGCCCTACATCTGCGTACCGCTCTCCGCACAAGGTCAGACGCTCGGCCTCCTGCATCTGGAATCGCCTCCGGAAGGCGGCGCCGACCGGTTGACTGCGGCCCTCGGCCTCCTGCCCGCGGTGGCCTCGGAGGTCGCTCTGGCACTCGGCAATCTCACGCTGCGCGCCGAGCTTCTGGCAAAATCGGTGCGCGATCCGCTCACCGGACTCTTCAACCGGCGCTACCTCGAGGAGACGCTGGCAAGGGAGATCGACCGGTCGCAGAGGAAGACCACCCCCCTCTCGGTCGCGATCGTCGACCTCGATCACTTCAAGGGACTCAACGACAAGTGGGGGCACGAGGCCGGAGACCAGGTCCTCAAGCGCTTCTCGGAGCTTCTGCAGGCCCAGTTCCGCACCCAGGACGTTCTCTGCCGGTATGGCGGGGAGGAGTTCGCGCTGGTCTTTCCGGACTGCACCCTGGATCAGGCGGAGAAGCGCGCGGAGGGCTTCCTCGGGGCGCTCCAGGCGCTCGAGATTTCCTATGGCAGCGAAACCATTCGGGGGCTGAACGCCTCGATCGGCATCGCCGGCTTTCCGCAGCATGGAAGGACCCAGGAGGCGCTCCTGCGCCAGGCCGACCATGCCCTCTACGAGGCCAAGCGCGGGGGGCGGGCGCAGGTTCGCCGCGCGAGTCAACCGAGGGAGGCGCCCTTCGGCGACGACACCCGCGCGCTCTGAACCGACCGACTTCAGGCCGTAACGGGGCGCGGAGGACCGGCGAGCAGGAGCATCACCAGCTCGACCTGGCGCGTCGTGCCGACCTGCTGGTAGATCCCGCCCAGACACGAGGAGATGACCGGCGTTGGCACGCCGAGCTCGGTCGCGACCTCCGGGATGCTGCGACCCCGAAGCAGGTGGGCGACCACCTGCGCCTGCTCGAATGAAAGGTCGTAGCGCGCCGCAAGGGTGACGGCGGGATCCTCGGCATCGATGCGCGGATCGTAGAGCAACACCACCGCGGCCGCCGTCGGCAGGGCGTCGGCGAAGCGCGGCGAGGCGATCATCAGCACTTCGAGAGCTCCGTCGCCGCCGCGCGAGATCCGCATCGACTCCGTGGCGACCCGGCGTTCGTCGAACTGGCTGTCGTTGGAGAGCAGGGCCGCGAGCGACCGGTCGAGCCCCAGACTCGCGCCACGCAACCGCCCCGCCTCGATCCGCAGCTCGCTCTGCGAGACGAGCTTGGCGCGCGCCGCGGGATTCGTCTGCAGCACCTGCCCGTCGCGGCCGAGTACGAGAATTCCGGTGGCGATGGGCTCGAAAACCCGGGCGCTCCAGCTCTGGCGGCGCTCGGCCGCTGCCATCGCGTCGGTGAGACGCCAGGCGCGCGCCAGCAGCGGCGCCATGCGTTCCACCAGCATGTAGGCGTCGGCGTCGAGCTCGGCCCGATCGAGCAGCAGCGAGAGGCGGCCTTCGCCGGGCAGGGAGAACTCGCGATACTCGGGTGGGCAGACCGGCCAGGTCGCGTCCAGATCGCTCCGCCGCCCGGCGAGCCGGCGGATCGCGCCGGGATCGAGATTGTTGGTCGCCAGCACGGCACGGCGCGGACCGTCGCCACGCAGCAACATCACCTGCTGGCAGCCGAGAACGCCCGCAAGGCGCGACAGGGCCGCCGGCCAGAGGCCCGGCTCCTGCACGGCGACGAGAAGGTCGCCAACGACATCGAGCAGCTCGTCAGCGGTCGGTTGAGAGGTTCGGAGCATCACGTTGAAGCGGACTTTGCACCTTTCGCGCCAGAGGCCGTCGCAGCCTCCAAAGCCCTGGTGGTGCTGCCCGGCGAGGTGCGAGCCGACGTGGAGCGCCACTCCGCGTGGCAAATTTTTGTCAGCGTGGTGGAGCATCGCCGAGATCGCCAAGTCGTAGTCGATCCGGTGCGGATGGACCTGCGGCGAAAGCCTGAGCCCTCTTCGAAGCAGCAGCAGATCCGATTGCTGCCGGGCGAAGCGCCGGCAATCGGGCGAACTCGGCCCGGGTCCAGAGGGCGAGCGCCCGGTCGAGCTCCGACCAGGGCCGGTCGAGTTTCAGCCGCAGCGCCTCGGCGGCCGGCGAGCCACCGGCAGCGACCGCGGCCAGCCAGTCACGAAAAAGGGCGTTCGAGGTCGGGGCGGCAAGCAGCATCCGGATGAAGGCCGTGGCGACGGCATAGTGGAGCTCAGCGCTCTCTTCCTCGACAAACTCCTCCCACTCGAGTGCCAGCATCGCACCGAGGTCGAAGCGCCCCGCATTGGCGCCATCGGGCCCGTAGAGCTCAGCGAGATCCCGCAGGGCGGCTTCCCCGCCGGAGATCCGGATCTCCGGACCCTGCGATTCGAGGGTCCGCGACCAGCTTCCGGGGTGGAGCTGGCCCTCAGGATCGATCCGGCTCGCTCCCAGATCGTCGGCGAGGCCCTCGTCGAGCCACGACGGCAGAGACGGACCCAGGGCTCGGCGATTGAGCAGGTGGCCGAGCTCGTGCACCAGGGTGCCGAGCAGCTCGTCGCCCGAGCGCTCTCCCTGGAAGGTCGCGACGAGGCCCCGACCGGCGAGACCGGTGGAGCCGGAAAGGCCGGCGAGCCTGGGGTCGCCGGCCTGAAATCGCCGGTAGTCCTTCTCCGATTGGAACAGGACGATCGCCTCGCGTGGCGCGCCCACGGGACGTCGCCCGTAACGCTCGAAATAGGTCTTCTCGAGTCCGTCGACGACCGCCGTCGCGCGCGCGATGAGCCGCGGGTCGGCGATGTCGGTCAGGAAGAGGTACCCACCCAGGGTGCTCTCGGCGGACGCGACCGTTCCCTCTGCGAGGAGCGCGCGCGCCGCCGCCAGCCGCTCCGGATTCGGCGACAGCGCCGGGAGCGGCAGCGGCGGCTCTACCGCCAGGCCCAGGGGCGGCGCGACCCCGACCCCCTCCCCCGCCGCGTTCGGAGCAGGCCTGGTGTCGGGAGTGGCGCGCGCATCCGACGCCAGCAGCGCGAGCAAGGTGAAAGCTCCGGCACGCATGGCCGCGCCGGCCGCGCGCGCCACGCTCTTCTTCTCCTCGAGCTCGCGCTCGGTGAGCGCTTCGAGGTCGGCCGTGAGGTCCGGCAGCTCGGGCATGCGCCGGTGGCGTTACTGCGGCAGCGGCACCAGGGTCAGCGGATCGCGCAGCGGCAGATGCTTCACCTGGCCGCCGAAGAGCTCCGCCATCTTCGCCCGGCCGGTGGCGTCGCCGGGAGCGATCTCGTCCCACTTGCCGACCACCAGCATGGCGAGCTTGCCGGAGTCGAGGTACTTCGCCGCCACGGTCTGCACGTCCGCCGCGGTGACCGCCTCGATGCGATTCCGGTATTCGGTCCAGTAGCTGTGCGGCCGGCCGATCACTTCATCGTTGGCGAAGGTCCGGGCGGTCGCCGCCGGCGACTCGAAGGTGCGCGGAAAGGTGTCGATGAAGGAGCGCTTCGAGACCCGCAGCTCCTCGTCCGAGACCAGCCCGGTCCGGATCTTCTCGACCTCTTCGAGCACGATCTTGGTCGCCAGGGCGACGGTCGGATTCTTCGACGCGAAGCCGATCTCGAAGAGTCCCGGCCAGAAAGTGCCGATTCCGAACTGCGAATACGCGCCATAGGCCAGACCCTCGTCCGACCGCACCCGCTTCATGAGCCGGGCCGTGAAGCCGCCGCCACCGAGAATGTCGTTCATCACGGTGAGCGCGTAAGGCTCCGGATCGGAGTAGTTCTTCCACTGGATCCCGAGCTCGCCCAGGGTCACCTTGCCCTGCGGAATGTCCTTCTCGATATGGAACAGGCCGGGTGGTGGAGTGAAATCCGGGCCGCTGGGCGGCCATGCCGCCTGTGGCTCTCCGGCCTTCCAGCCCGCGAGCCGCTTGCCCAGATCGGCGAGGATCTTCGCGCTGTCGACATCACCGGAAACGGCGAGGACGAGGTGCTCCGGCCCCCAGGTCCGGCGGTGGAAGGCGACGAGCTTCTCGCGCGTCAACGCTTCGAGGTCGGCCTGGGTCATGCGGCGCGCGGAATAGTGCTTCTCGCCCCGGCTCAGGAAGTCCCACTCGCGGTCAGCGATGTCGCCGGCGTCGTCGTTGCGCTGCTTCATCTCCTCGAGGGCGGTGCTCTTCTGAACGGCGAGCCGTGCTTCGTCGAAGCGTGGGTTGCGCACCATGTCGAAGAGCAGATCGAGTCCGGAGTCGAGCGCCGGAGTGATGACGTCGAGCGCGGCCGAGGCCGATGTCGCGCCAGCCGAGCTGGTGACGACCGCGGCGAGGAAGTCGGCCTTCTGGTCGAACTCCTCCGGGGTGAGCTTCGTGGTCCCGCCCTGGCGCATCATCGCGGCGGTCATCGCCGCCAACCCGGTCTCGTCGGCGCCCTCGCGAAAAGCGCCGGTGCGGAAAGTCGCCTGAAGCTTGACCAGCGGCAGGCTGTGATCTTCCACGACGTAGACCACCACCCCACCGGGCAGCGTGTGGCGAACTTTCGCCCCGTCCGGCACATCGAACTGGAACGGCTTGTAAGTGAGCTGCTCCGGGCGGGCGCTGACTTCAGCAGCCGCGGCGGACGGTGGATCAGCGAATGCGGCCGGGCCGAGCGCAAGACCGATGGAGAGAGCCGCCGCTGCGGCGAAACCTGCGGTGTCGTGGACGAATCTCAATTTCCACCTCCGGCGTTGCTACCACTCTTCAGTTTCTCGAGCTGTTCACGCGCCGCCTTCAGGATGGCGTCGACCATCGGTTTCATCTCCGGCGGCATCTGCCCGGCCTGCTGCTCCATCGCCGACACCGCCTGCTCGAGCATCGCCGGATCCTGGATCTGGCGGATCTGACGGATCTGCGCCATCACCTGCTGCTGCGCCTGCGCGGGCATCCCGGCGAGCTCCGCCGGAATCTCCTCGACCGTGCTGCCGGCCTTGCGATTGTAGGAGGCGACCGTCCGATTCTCGGGCGTGAAGTAGAGCTTCGCGACCCGCTGCACGTCTTCGGGGGTCACCGCGAGCGTCTTCGCCGACCAATCGTTCAGATACTTCCAGTCCCCCCAGCCGTCGTAGAAGAGCAGTTGGAGCAGCAGGAAGAACGGATTCTCGAGGTTGCGGTACGAATCGGCGACGATCTGGTTCTTCACCTTGGCAAGCTCGTCGGCCGGCACGGCCTCGTTCTGAAGCTTGCCGATCTCGCTCCACAACGCCGCCTCGAGCGCCGCCGGCGTCGCGTCGCCCTTGGTCTCCGCCGAGAGCGCGAACGAGCCGTTCCATCGCAGCGACTGCTGCCCGGCGGAGGCCGAGGAGGCGATCTGCTGCTCGAGGACCAGGCTCTTTCTCAGCCGCCCGGTCTGCCCGTTGAGCAGGCTCTGCACGACATCGAGAGAGTACTGATCCTTGTGCTCGAACGGCACGGTATGGAACTGCACCGAGATCTGCGGCTGACAATCGCACTCGGCGTTCATCCGCTTCTCGGCGAGCTGCTTCTCTTCCAGCGTGACGATGTCGGGCACCGGCTTCCCCGAGGCCGGAATCCGCCCGAAGTATTTCTCGGCGAGGACCTTCGCCTCGGCGACGGTGATGTTGCCGACCAGGGCAGCGGTGAGATTCCCGGGCGCGTAGTAGGTCGAGAAGAAGTCCTGCGCATCGGCCATCGAGAGCGTCTTCAGATCGGACATCCAGCCGATCGTGTCCCACTTGTAGGGATGCGACGTCCAGAACATCGCGTTCAACTGCTCGTCGAAGCGGCCGGTGGGAGTCGACTCGACGCGCAGCCGGCGTTCCTCCTGCACCACGTCGCGCTCGGAGTAGAACTCGCGGAAAACCGGCTGCAACAGGCGCTCGGACTCCATCCAGAACCAGAGCTCGACCTTGTTGGCCGGCACGGTGATGAAGTAGACCGTCGAGTCCGAGTTGGTGGTCGCGTTCATCCCCGACGCCCCGGCCTCGGTGTAGATCTTGTCGTACTCGTCCTTCACCATCAGTGCGCGCTGTTCCTCGACGAGCTTCTGGAATTCGGTCTCGAGCCGCTCGAGCTCCGGGGTCCGGTTGGCGGGGGCGAACGGATCGTCGATTTCGCCCTTGCGGTATCGCAGCCGCTGGCGGGCGTACTCGGAGCGGATCTCGCCCTGGAGTTTTTCCTGCGCCGCCATGATCTCCTGGTCGCGCACCGCGTCGGTGGTGCCGATGATGCGGCTCCCCTTGAACATCATGTGCTCGAAGAAATGGGCGACACCGGTGATCCCGGGGCGCTCGTTCGCCGAACCTACATGCGCCACCCAACCGCCCATGACCGTGGCCTGGGACGGGCGGGAGACGACCAGGAACTTCATGCCGTTGGCGAGCGTGAACTCGCCGACCGGAACTTCGGCCTTGATCCCGGTCGCTCCGGCCGGCGGTGAGCCGAGTCCGATGAACGCTCCGAGCAGCGCCAGCACGGTGCAAAGAAATGCCGGCGTCGGACGGAAGTCGTACCGCGCCGCACCCCTCGATGACTGCGTCTCCTGCCTCATGATTGGCATCACTCCGAAATCGTGAAAGCCCGGACGCGGGTCCCTGGCGCCGGTCTGCCAAGAATACGACGGTCGGTGGTAGAAAGTTCAGCGGGCCTCGCCGCCCCGGCGGGGGATGAAACGGTATGAGCTAAACTGCTCTTGCCATGGAAGGATCCCGCATTCTCGTCATCGACGACGACCCGATGATCCGGTCACAGTTGCGGCACCTGCTGGAAGTCGACCGGTGCGAGGTCCAGGATGTCGGCAGCCTCGCCGCGGCGCGCGCCGCCTTCGTCGAATTCAGGCCCGAGGTCGTGCTGCTCGACTACGAACTGCCCGACGGCACCGCCCTCGATCTGCTGCCCTTCCTCAAAGAGAGCGCGCCCGATGTGCCGGTGCTCGTGCTTACCGGGCATCGCCAGATCGATGTCGCCGTGGCGACGATCAAGGCGGGTGCCGAGCAGTTCCTGACCAAGCCCGTCGAGCTCGCGGCGCTCCGCACGATGGTGCGTCGACTCATCGAGCAGCGCCTCTTCGTGCGCCGTGACCGCGCCGGCGCGGTGCGCCGTGCGCGCTACGAGCCGGAGCCGTTTCGCGGCAGCTCGGCGGCGATCCGCGAGCTCGAAAGCCATGCAAGAGCCATTGCCGAGGCCGAGAGCCCGGTACTGATTCAGGGCGAGACTGGCACGGGCAAGGGTCTCCTGGCGCGTTGGCTGCATGCCCACAGCCGTCGGGCGCAGCAGGCGTTCGTCGACTTGAACTGCGCCGGCCTTTCGCGGGAGTTGCTCGACAGCGAGCTCTTCGGGCACGCCAAAGGCGCTTTCACCGGCGCGCTCGCCGCCAAGCCCGGCCTTTTCGAGACCGCCGACCGCGGCACCTTCTTCCTCGACGAGATCGGTGACACCGAGCTCACCCTGCAACCGAAGATCCTCAAGGTGCTCGAAGAAAAGCGTTTCAGGCGCCTCGGTGAGGTCGCCGAACGCCGCGTCGACATCCGACTGATCGCGGCGAGCAATGTCGAGCTCACCCAGGCGGTCATCGAAAAGCGTTTTCGCGCCGACCTCTACTATCGCCTCAACACGCTCACATTGCATCTGCCGACTCTGCGCGAGCGACC
Organism: Thermoanaerobaculia bacterium; assembly: GCA_039929145.1. Taxonomy (GTDB): domain Bacteria; phylum Acidobacteriota; class Thermoanaerobaculia; order Multivoradales; family JAGPDF01; genus JAGPDF01. The sequence goes on along the minus strand of JBDSRU010000547.1, from coordinate 2,982 downwards.
CGACGACATCCCCGCGCTCGCCGAGTCGATCCTCGAGCGCCTCGGCGCGGAAACCGGCAAGCGGCTCGAGCTCACCGCCGGCGCGCTGGAGCAGCTCTGCAGCTACGACTGGCCGGGGAACATTCGCGAGCTCCACAACGTCCTGGAACGGGCGTTGCTCCTCACCCGCGGACCGCGGATCGAAGCCTCCCTACTGGCTCTCGACCGCCGCTCGCTACTGGCGGTCGAATCGCGTTCCGGCAGTGATCTGTTTCAGGGCTCGCTGGAAGAGGTGGAACGGCGTTACATCGAACAGATCCTGCGTCTGGAGAACGGCCAGGTCGACCGGGCCGCCGACCGCCTGGGCGTCCCGCGCAGCACGCTCTATCAGCGGTTGAAATCCTGGGGCCTGCAACCTTCCGCGTTCCGGAGCGAGCGGGACGAAGCCGCGCCTGCTGCCTCATGACCGACGGCGCGCCAGAGAGCGCACGTATCCTGGTGGTCGACGACACCGCCGCTCATCTCAAGATGATCTCGCGCGCGCTCGAAGCCTCCGGCTACCTCGTCGAAACCGCGGGCGACGGCGCCCAGGCACTCGTTGCGGCCGCGCGTGAGCCGCCGGATCTGGTACTTCTCGATGTCGACATGCCCGAGCTCGACGGCTATACCACCTGCCGCAAGCTGAAGGAGCAGGCGCGGCTCGCCGCTACACCGGTGATCTTCCTGACCGGGCTTTCAGACACCTCGCAGCGGCTGCGGGGTTTCGCGGCAGGCGGCGTCGACTACGTCACCAAACCGTTCGACACGCAGGAGATCCTGGCCCGGATCTCGACTCATCTCGAGCTCGCCCGCCTGCGGCGGAAGGCCGAGGAGACGAGCCGCGACCTCGACGCCAGTCTCGCGAAGCTGCGCGATCTCGAGCACTTCCGCCACGACCTGGTTCACATGGTGGCGCACGACATGCGGTCGCCTTTGATGGCGGTCTCGGGCTATCTCGAGCTCCTCGATCTCGAGCGCGAAAAGCTGGGCGAAGAGCATGGAGAGTTCGTGACACAGGCCCTGGAGGGCGCGCGCACTCTCGTCCGGATGATCGACGCCATGCTCGATACCGATCGGTTGGAGGCCGGCAAGCTGCCCTTGAATCTTGCCGTCCGCGATCTCCGCTCGATCATCGACCTCGCGGTCACCTCGCTCGGACCGGCGAGCGCGCGGCGAGTGGTGATCGAAGTGTCGACGCCCGGACGCGTGGTCTTACAAGCCGACGGCGAGGTTTTGCGCCGTGTCATCGCCAATCTGGTTGCGAACGCCTTGCGCAGCTCGGACGGCGACGAGGAGGTCTGCATCGTCGCCTCTTGCGCGGGCGGTCGCGCCCGGCTCGAAATTCACGACCTCGGAGAACCCATTCCCGAGAACTTTCGCCTCCGCGTGTTCGAAAAGTACGCCACGCGTTCCGGTGACCGCGGCCGCGATCGGCGAGCGGTGGGCCTGGGTCTGCCCTTCTGCCGGCTGGCGATCGAGGCCCACGGCGGACGGATCGGCTTCGACAGTGGCGACACCGGCACCCGCTTCTGGTTCGAGCTTCCCGCTCCCGAGTCTCCGGCCGAGGCGCACTGACGGAGAGTCAGGCCGCCGAACACTCGCGGGCTCTCGACGTCGCCATCGCGAGCTCGCTCAAGTCGGCCCATTCGAACGGATTCGAAGTCGCCTGAACCCGCGCTGAAATGGCCAGGACTGTCGCATCCAGAGCGCGGTTCAACTCGGCCAGGGTAGACGAGAATTTCTCGCCTTTGGCGCTTTTCAGGACTCCAATCAGCCTGGCCGCGAGGCTGGCCAGTGGCACTGCACCGAGGTTCCTGGCGCCGCGCGAGAGCTGGCCGAGCTCGTGCTCGACTCGCGCGAGCTCGCCTTGTGCGACCATCTCGGCGGACCGGCGTCGAAAGTCTTCGCAGCGCTGACTGAAGCGCGCCAGAAGCGAGCTATAGAGCGCGGCGTCCCATTCGAGCTGGCTCACGGCGGCGGGCTCGGAGAGCCAGACTCCACCACCGAGCGCCGCTCCCCCGGCGCCCTGAGGCACCCGCGATGCGCGGAGCGCGAGCATGGCGGCATGCAGCCGGGAGAGCGGGGCGCCCTTGGCCAGTGGCACCTGCGTCGCGCCGGTGGCGGTCCGCCAGCACTCGAATCGTTCGCCCGGCGCGACGACGGGAATGACGATGCCGAGTCCTCCGGAAAGCGCCTCGAGTGCGGCAAGAAGCGCGCGCCGCTTGCCTTCGTCGCGCACCAGCAGCTCATCGACGAAGATGGCCTCGGGCGGTGTCGAGCCTGGTTCGGGGGCGGCTAGATGCAGCAGGATTTCGGAGGCCGTCGCGGCCATCGCAACGCCGTAGCCCCCCCCGGCAAGCGCCAAACCGAGCGCTTCGCGCTCGGCCGACGATGCCATGGCAACCAGGACCAGACCTTCGGCGGCGAGAGGAATCTCCACCTCGTCGACGTTGGGTACCGCCGAAGCCGCCATCGCCAGCGAGGTCGCGACGTCGGGCTCCGGAAGCGGCATCGGCGAGACGACTTCGTCTTGCGCCCCGGAGAACGTGCCTGCGGTGGAAAGGGTGCCTGCAGTTTCTTCCGCCAGCGGGGACTCCATCGCCAGGAGGCAGATCGCGCACATCTCGTCGTCCTCATTGCGGATCGGAATGCGCTCGACCAGGAACGAAGGAGCCTCGCGGTCGAACGACTCCCGCTCGGGCTTGAGCATGACGCCGCGCATCGCCAGGCGCTCCCGCTGCGCCAGATCGCCGGCGACATCCGGAGGCAAGAGATCCCGGTCCAGCCGGCCGCGGATAGCTGCGGCATCCAGGCCCAGGGCACGGGCATAGGCGGCGTTGACTTCGACGTAGCGCCCGTCGAGGTCCTTGATGGCGAGCAGCAGGTTTCGCGAAGCGAGCAGCGCCTGAAGGAGACTCCCGCCCACCGACACTTCCCGGCGGTGCGGACCGGAGCGGTGGCCCT
>JBDSRU010000546.1:0-3542 GCA_039929145.1 Thermoanaerobaculia bacterium | reverse complement strand
CCGGCCCGGCCTGCGTTAGAGTGCTCCCATGCGCTGTCCTTTCTGCGGAACGAGCCAGGACCGTGTCGTCGATTCGCGCGAAAGCCGGGAAGGAGTGACGGTTCGGCGCCGCCGCGAGTGCCTGGCCTGTCACCGCCGTTTCACGACCTACGAGAAGGTGGAGGAGATCGCCTACCGGGTAGTCAAGAACGACGGCTCGCGCGAAGACTTCGATCGCGTGAAGCTCCTGAAGGGCTTAGAGAAGGCCTGCGAGAAGCGCCCGGTTTCGCTGCGCCAGCTCGAGGAGATCGTCGATGCCGCGGAGAGTCTGCTGACGGAGCAGGAGGATCGCGAGCTTTCCACCAGCGAAATCGGAGCGTTCGCGATGGAGCGGTTGCGCGAGCTCGACCAGGTGGCCTACGTGCGCTTCGCCTCGGTCTACCGGCGGTTCGAAGACGTCGGCGAGTTCATGGACGAGTTGAAGACGTTGCTCAAAAAGAAAGGTCCAGCATGAAGTCGCGGGAGAACCCGCTCGAAGACGGCATCCGGCTGCCTGACATCCTGCCCGTGCTGCCGCTGAAGGACGCCGTCCTCTATCCGTTCATCATCGTTCCACTCTCGCTCGGGCGGGAGAGCTCGATTCGCGCGGTCGATCAGTCGCTGGCCGAGAACCGGATGGTTCTGCTGGTGGCCCAGCGCGACGCCAAGATCGAGGAGCCTGAACAGGCCGACCTCTACACGATCGGAACGGCGGCTTCGATCATGCGCATGCTCAAGCTCCCCGACGGCCGCATCCGCTTGCTCGTCCAGGGCGTGGCCAGGGTCCGGCTGGAACATCTCTCGCGCGCCGACGATTTTCCCCAGGCGCGCATCCAGCCGATCGCCGAAGTGGCTTCGGAATCCGGCTCGCTCGCCACCCAGGCGCTGGTGCGGTCGGCCAAGGAGAGCATGGATCGCATCGTCGGCCTCGGCAAGGGCGTCTCGCCCGAGGTCCTCGTTCTGGTCGCCAATCTCGAGGAGCCCGGCCGGCTCGCCGATCTCATCGCGAGCAATCTCGAGCTCGCCATTCCGGACGCCCAGCGGGTGCTCGAGACGATCGACGGCACGGCCCGGCTGAAGATGGTGAGCGAGTTCATGCTGCGCGAAATTCAGCTGCTGACGATGCAGCAGGAGATCTCCTCGCAGGCGCGCGGCGAGATCGATCGCAATCAGCGCGAGTATTTCCTGCGCCAGCAGTTGCGCACCATCCAGCTCGAGCTCGGGGAGGAGAACGAGCTCGCCGAGGAGGTGGCGCGCTACCGCACGCTCGCCGAAGAGAAGCAACTGCCGGACGAGGCCAAGGAAGAGCTCGAGCGCCAGATTCGCCGTCTCGAGCGCGGCCACCCCGACAGCGCCGAGGCCGCCGTTCAGCGCACCTATCTCGACTGGCTCACCGGCCTTCCCTGGCAGGCGATGAGCACCGACAATCTCGACCTCGCCCACGCCCGGAAGATCCTCGATGAGGATCACTGGGATCTCGAGAAGATCAAGGAGCGCATGCTCGAGTTTCTGGCGGTGCGCAAGCTGAAGGCGAATGCGCGCGGTCCGATTCTCTGCTTCGTCGGCCCGCCTGGAGTGGGCAAGACCTCCCTCGGGCGATCGATCGCGCGCGCCATGGGACGCAAGTTCGTGCGGCTCTCGCTCGGCGGCGTGCGCGACGAGGCGGAGATCCGCGGCCACCGGCGAACCTACGTCGGCGCCCTGCCCGGCCGGATTCTGCAGGGGCTGCATCAGGCCGGCACGTCGAATCCGGTCTTCATGCTCGACGAAATCGACAAGATCGGCGCCGACTTTCGTGGCGACCCCAGCTCCGCCCTGCTCGAGGTCCTCGACCCCGAGCAGAACTGGAACTTCCGCGACCACTATCTGGGGGTCGCCTACGATCTCTCGCGCGTCCTGTTCGTCACCACGGCCAATCTCCTCGAACCGATCCAGCCGGCCTTTCTCGACCGCATGGAAGTTCTGCGACTCTCGGGGTACACCGTCGACGAGAAGCTGGCGATCGCCAAGCGTCACCTGCTGCCCAAGACGCTCGCCGACAATGGCCTTTCGAGCGCCCAGCTGGCCTGGAGCGACGCCGCGCTCAGGCGCACGATCTCCGGTTACACGCGAGAGGCCGGGCTGCGCGGGCTCGAGCGCGAGATGGCCAGCGTCTGCCGCAAGGTGGCGATCACCGTCGCCGGCGGAAAACGGCGACGGGTCACGATCGGACCGCGCACGCTCGAGAAATACCTCGGTCAGCCCAAGCACACCAGCGAGGATCTGCTCGAGCGCGACCGCGTCGGCGTCGCCACCGGACTCGCCTGGACCGCCGCCGGCGGCGAGCTCATGTTCATCGAGGTCCTGGCGACGCCCGGCAAAGGGCAGCTGGTCCTGACCGGCCAGCTGGGCGAAGTGATGAAGGAGTCCGCCCAGGCGGCGCTTTCATTCACCCGCGATTGGGCGGCGCGGCACGGCCTTCCAGCCGACTTCTTCACCCGCAACGACCTGCATGTGCACGTGCCGGCCGGCGCTATTCCGAAGGATGGTCCCTCGGCCGGCATCACGATCGCCTCGGCGCTGGTCTCGACCCTCACCGGCCGCAAGATCGACCGCAGGCTCGCGATGACCGGCGAGATCACGCTGCGGGGCGAAGTCATGGCGATCGGCGGCCTCAAGGAGAAACTCCTTGCCGCGCAGGCGGCAGGCATCCGCTCGGTCGTGCTGCCCAAGCTCAACAAGCGCGATCTCATCGACATTCCGGCGACCGCTCACAAGGGAGTTACCCTTCACCTCGTCGAGTCGATGGACGATGTTCTCGAGCGCGTTCTCCTGCCGCTACGCGCGGCCGGCACCGCCAGGGTTTCCGCAGCCAGGCCGGCAGCGCCCGCGAAGCGGCCGAAACGACCGGTGGAGATCCCCGGCCAGCGCGCTCTCCGAGTCGCGCGCGAACGCGGGGCCCGCCCGAGGTGAGCCCGCCTCCGTCCGAAGAGGGCCTCGTCGCCTGGCTTCGGACCGCAACCGCGCTGCGCAGCGGCGGCGCACGCCGGACCCTCATCGGCGATGACACGGCGACCCTGCCCTCGGGGCAGGTCGTCACCGTCGATCAGCAGATCGAAGGCATCCATTTCCCCGCCGGGCTCGCTCCGGCTATCGTCGCCCGCCGGCTTCTGGCGGTGAATCTTTCGGACATCGCCGCCTCCGGCGCGCGCCCGCGGCACGCCTTTCTCGCCCTGGCCGCGCCGCCGGAGTTCGACCACCGCGCATTCTTTCGCGCCCTCGTCGCCGCCTGCGACAAGCACGGCATTGCCCTCGCCGGCGGCGATCTGGCGCTCTCCGACAAGCTTCACCTCTCGCTCACGCTGATGGGCGAGCGTCGCCCGGGCGACGGGACACTGGCGCGCGAGCAGGCACGGGCTGGGCAGCATCTATGGATCGGTGGGACTCTGGGCGAGTCCGCCTTGGGGTGTGAGCTGCTGCGCCGTGGCGCGCATTCGCGCGGCACCGGTGTTGTCCTGCCAGCCTCTTTTTCGGTAAAGGGAAAT
>JBDSRU010000545.1:0-2667 GCA_039929145.1 Thermoanaerobaculia bacterium | reverse complement strand
AGGATTCGTGGGTCGGCTCGACCCTGCGCATCGGCGGCTTCGGCGGCGCGGGGGGCATCGGCGACATGCGGCTGCGGATCGACAAGCGAGACGGTCGCTGCATGGTCATCACGCTCGATCCGGTGACGGTCGAACGCCAGCCCGCGATCCTGCGCGCCGTGGCGCGCGATCGGCAGGGTTGCTTCGGCGTCTACGGCACGACCGTCGCGCCAGGGCGGGTCGCCATCGGCGACGGCGTTTTCGTCCAGCGGGAAGGGTGATCGCCGCCCGGGCCGAGTCCAGCGGGAGTCACGGAACGACCCCTCAGGGCTGACTGAAAGACCAGGCGGACAGGTTCTGGCTTCCGAATCCGTCGGCGAAGAGCGGTCCGGGGTCGATCAGCAGCGCGAGGATGTCGTTCGCCACACCGGACATGAGCTGCGAGTCGGCTTCGATCCCGCTCGCAGTGTCGATCGCGTAGACCGTGCGACTCCCGGCCTGCGGCTGCCCGGCGATGAAAAGGAGATCCGAACTCTCGTCGAGCGCCGCGCCGAACGTGCTGAGATTGCCGGTGACGATCGGATTGCCGCGCAGGCTGACGGCGCCCGTCGCGATGTTGATCGTGCCGAGCTGCGCCTCCCCGGTCGGCGTGCTGAAGAGGCCAAAGAGCAGGTTCTCGCCCGCGTCCCAGGCGAGATTTCGCACCGCGAGGATCGTCGCCGGCAGGTTCGGCGAGCTGATCTCCGCGCCGTTCGTCGTGTTGATGGAGTAGAGCGCGTCCGGCGAGGCGCCGGGGGCGCCGACGAAGAAGAATCGATTTCCCGTCGGGTCGAGGGCGTGCGCGCCCCCAGTCGAAAGGCCGCCGCCCGCCAGCGGGCTTCCCAGGGTGGTCACGGCGCCAGTGGCGATGTTGACCGTGGCGAGCTGCCGGTCGCCGGATCCGACGCTGAGCAGCGCAAACAGCTTCGATTCGCCGCCATCCCAGTCCTCGAACACGATCCCGTTGCCGGCACCGCTGACGTTGGGAGACGCGAGAACCGCCCCGGTGATCGTGCTCAGCACGAAGAGCTTGGTCGGGTCGCCGTTCGGCGTGCCGACCAGGAAGAGTCGATTGCCACTCCGGTCGATCGCCTCCGAGCTCCCACTGGTCGACACCGGTTCGCCGCCGACCGGGGAACCGAGCGCGCGCAGGTTGCCGCTCGACGGGGTGAGCACCGCCGACTGGCGATCGCCGCCGGGGTTGATGACGGCGAACAGCCCCTGCGCGCTGACGGGAAGAGGCATGAAGTTGGCGACGAGAAGAAGAAGCAAGAGTCGCAGCATCACCTTGTCCATTGTCGCCCCCTTCTGGAAGCCCTTGCATGGTACCGCGGGCGCCCGGTCCATTCCAAGCAGGGGATTCGGACCCAGGCTTTGAGACTCGCCTGGCACCTTCCCCACCGATTTCCCCATCGCCAGAGCTTGAGATCGGGCGAGACAAGACGACAGCGCGTCAGGAAAAAGCGCTGCCACGACGGAGACGGACCAAGGTAGCTCCGCGGCCGCCCTGGCTTTCCGGCGCGTCGGAGAATTCGATCACTCGCTCGTCGCGCGCCAGGAGCGCCCGCACGGCCTCCCGCTGTACGCCCATCCCTCGCCCGTGGACGATCCGCACGGCGGAGAAACCCGCGGCGTCCGCGTCCCCGAGATAGCCCAGGATGATCTCGCGCACGTCGCGTGGCGGAAAACCGTGCAGGTCGAGCACGTCCTCGAACGGCAGCTCGACGACGGCTTCGGCGGAAAGCTCCGCGGCCTCCTGCGGAATCTCGGAGGCATCGGCCGCCCCGGCCGCTTCGTCCCCCTCCGACTCGCCACGGGGAGGGCGCGTCACCGGAGATCGACGCTGATGGCGGAAACTTCCTTCATCATGATCTGGCCTTCCGTCTTGCGAAGTCGGTCGAGCTCAGGGGCGTTACTTCCGCAGCGAGGTCACGACATCGCCGCTGTCGATCTGCCCGCGCTTCACCGGCAGGAACTTTCCTCCGACGTAGCGCTCGAAGTCGTGGAAATAGGACGGCAGTCCTTCTCCCCAGTGGTCGTTGCTCATCAGCTGATAGTGAAGGTGCACCAGAAACGCGTCGCCGGAGAATCCCATTTCGCCGATCTTCTGACCCTGCTTCACGGTGTCGCCCTTCTTCACCGAGACGCTGCCATTCCTGAAGTGCGCAAAGAAACTGAACTCGCCGTTCTGGTGATCGATGATGGCGTAGTTGCCAAAAGGCAGATTGTTGTTCTTCATGAAGGCCTCGAAGCTCATCTCCAGATTCTTCTTCGACTTGGTGTTGTCGGGCTGACCGTCGCCCATGGACACCACCACGCCGCCGGCAGGAGCCACGATGGGCGACCCGAAGCCGTACCAGTCCTCGTTCTTTTCGCCATCCCCGCGGTACATCTTTCCCGCTTCATCGACGATCACGAAGTCGTAGGCGTAGCGCGTCATGTTCGTCTTCACACCGATCGCCGTGGTCATGCCGCCGGTAATGTCGAGGCGCCGGTGATGCGAGTAGTAGTCATGTCCGTCGTGAACGAAAGCGCGGCCGGTGACCGGGAGAATCAGCTTCGACTTGTTCTCGTAACGCAGCGGCTGCAGGTTCAGAGTGGCGTGATACTTCTTCGAGACTTCACCGGAATCGAGCGCGATGTCGACAC
>JBDSRU010000544.1:0-6279 GCA_039929145.1 Thermoanaerobaculia bacterium | reverse complement strand
CGCCGGGAGACTCGACAACGTGCACTTTCGCGAGACTCTGGAAGAAGGTCCGGGCGGGCCGCGCATGACTTTCGACTACCGGCTGCGCCCAGGGCTCGCGACCACGACCAACGCCCTCGTGTTGCTGCGCCTGGTCGGACTCGACACGTCCGACGACGCGCTCGACAGCTAGCGCCCGACGAGCGCAGGAAACCGCTCCGCTACGGCTGAATCCCACTCCAGGCCAGGCTGTTTCCGGTCTCGAAGTCGTCGACGAAAACCGCCGTCGCCGGGGCGCGACGTCCGGGGAAGATCGCCCAGCGGAGGAGCCCACTGACCGCGAATCCGCCTACCGCGCCCGGGTCGGCGATGTACCAGCGGCCGAACCAGCTCGAGCCGTAGAGATCGATGTCGGCCGGAATCGGCAGACTGACCGAGCCCCAGCCCCCGGTGGCACCCGTGCCGGCAAGAGTCAGCTCCTCCCGCGCGAGCGCCGCGCTCGGGGGTGGCGACAGGCCCGGGTCGCTGTCATCGATCGCCAGGATCGCCGTCGCACCGCCGAGCGTCCCCCAGACACCGACCGTGCAACCAGGACTGCCGGCGAACGGTGGCTCGAGCGCGACGACCTGCGGTTCGAGCCCGCTGCCGCCGGCGATCCCGACTCCTTCGACGAACGGCACGCGATCCGATTCCGTGTAGAGCTGCGGGCGATCGAACGGCGCCGTCTCGGCGGCGACGCGCGGGTCGGTGAGCGGGCGGCCGAGAAAGGCGAGCAGCGCCGTTTTCTGCTGCGGCGAAAGATTGAGCGGGACGATGAGCGGATTCTTGTTCGGGGCGTCGAAGTCACCGCCGCGGTCGTAGAAATCGACGACGTCGGCGAGCGTCGCGAGCTCACCGTTGTGCATGTAGGGGGCGCGCAGCGTGAGGTTGCGCAGCGTCGGGGTGCGCATCGCGCCGCGATCGACGTTGTTGCCGGTTTCGGCGAAGCGGCCGAGGTCCTCCTGCACCGGGCGGACTCCAGTGTAGTGAAAGGCATCGTTCGAAAGCAGGGCGCCGGCATGACAGACGGCGCAGTTGCTCGCCACGAAGAGACCTCGCCCCTGCTGCTCGAGCGGAGTGAGCGGCGCTCCGCCGGAAAGCGCGATATCGAGAGGCGTCTGGTTCGAGACCAGGGTCCGCTCGTAGCTCGCGATCGCCATGGCGATCCGCGTGGCGGTGATCTCGGAGCTGCCGAAGGCGGCGGAAAAGAGCCCGGGATAGGTGCGCCCGCCGAGCTCCTGGTCGAGCCCGGCCGGGAGCTCCAGGGCAAGGGCGAGCGGCTCGGCCGTCGCGAGCCGGGCGATGACGTCCCCCCACTGCCGCCCGACATGAGCCATCTCGGTGGAATTGAGAATCGGTGCGAGCGCCTGCGACTCCAGTGCGGCGCCCGCGGCGAGGACCACGGCGAGCGTCTCCGGATCGACCAGCGCGTCGCCGGCCCGCCCGTCCCAGAAAAGGTTGGGGGCATAGCCCGCCTCGCTGGCCGGCCGCGAGCGCCGCCCCGTCGCCTGTTCCAGAATGCCGAAGTCGGCATGGTCCAGATACGTGCCGCCGGCGACGCTTTGCGGCACGCCGGGAGAACCGAGAACGTCGTCCGGAGTTTCGAACTGACCATCCGCACCCGGATGAAGCGCCAGCGGGCTTGCGGCGGTGCGCGGATCGGAAGCGCCGGCCGCCGGAATGTGACAGGTGCCGCAGGCAACGGTCCGTGTCGAAGAGAGCTGTTCATCCCAGAAGAGCGCCTTGCCGAGCAGCGCCTTTTCCGCAGTCAGTGGATTCCCCGCTGGCGCCGGAGGCGGCTGCAGCGGCCCCGGAGGAGGAGGCGGGCCCTGCGCAGCCAGAGTTCCTGTCGATGCCAGGAGAAGCAGCAGACAGGCGTGGTGCCGCGCGGGTGCGGTGCGGAAATGTAGACGCGGCGATCGCAGGGTCATGCGGCTTCCTCCCAGTCGCAAGAGAATCAAGCGGTTCAGTGTCGCTCTCGATGATCTCAACCCTCCATCCGCGGATTTCCTGCGGCGACCTGTTCGAAGGGTCGCGAGTCGTAAGATGGCCCCGCCGCCCGATGCGCTTCCCGGCCACCATCGCCCTGCTCTTCGCCCCGTGCCTTCTCCTGCAGGCTTGCGGCGATCGCTCGCCGCGCGAGTCGGCGGAACGTCGACCGCTTCCCGGGCCCTCCGCCGCGGGACTCTCCCCCGCCCCGCGCACTGTGGGTGTGCTCGCAGAGCGCGCTGTCGCCCGCCCGCCGATCCTGTTCATCGGCCTCGACGGCGCCGACTGGCAGCAGCTCGAGCCGCTGCTCGCGCGCGGGGCGATGCCGCATCTCGCGCGGCTGCGTGGCGCCTCCGCGTGGGGCGAGCTCGAGTCCGAGGTACCGGCGCTCTCGCCCCTCCTGTGGACCTCGATGCTCACCGGCGTCTCACCTCTCGAGCATGGAATCCTCGACTTCAGCCGTTTTGCGCCGGGCTCGGGGTTGCGCGAACCGATCGGCAGCGACGCCCGGCGATCCCCGGCGATCTGGAACGCGCTGACCTGGGCCGGCAAACGCGTCAACCTCCTCGGACTCTGGGCGACGCATCCGGCGGAGCCGGTCCAGGGGCTCGTGGTCTCGGACCGCCTGTTCGGGTTCCTCAATGTCGAAGCCGAACCGCCTCCCGGGGCGATCTACCCGCCCGGGAAAGCCGCCTGGGCGAGAGCGGAGCTGGCGCGGGTCGAGCTCGCGACCGGATATCCGGCGCTTCAGGCCTATCTCCCCGGGCTCAGCGAGGCGGAGTACCGCGAGCACGCCGGCGCGGCACGCGCCTATGACCATCCGGTCTCGGCCCTGCGCCGCATCCTCGTCGAGACCCGCCTCTATGGCGGAATGGCCGAATCGCTGCTCGCCGGGACCGAAGCCCCCCAGGTTCCGGCCGATCTCACGCTGCTCTATCTCCAGGGGACCGACTCCATCGGCCACGTCTTCGCGCCGTTCGCGCCACCTCGCCAGCCGGCCATCGCGGAACGCGACTTCGAACGCTACCGCGAGGTTCCCGAGCGCTTCTTCCGCGAGCTGGACGACCTCCTCGGCCGCTTGCTCGAGCGGGCCGAGCGCTCGCGATCGACCGTCGTCGTCGCCTCCGACCACGGTTTTCTCTGGCAGGAAGGCCGGCCCGACCGCTGGGCGAGCACGGCGACGCAGACCGCGGCGCGCTGGCATCGCAAACAGGGCATCTGGCTCGTGCGCGCCGCCGGTGTCGCTCCGGGACGCGCCGCCGCCGGACGGCTGCGTCAGATCTTTCCGACCCTGCTCACGCTCGCCGGACTTCCGGCCGCCGCGGGCGCCGAGGGCCGGCCGCTCGCGGGGCTCGCGCCTCCAGCCGCACCCGACTTCGACTACAGCGAGATCTTCCGCGAGCTCGCGGCACGTCGTGCACCGGCGCGCTCCATCCCGGACCCGACGACGGCCGGGAGCCGTCCGGACGCAGCGGCGCAGGAGGAGATTGCCAAGCTCCAGGCGTTGGGCTACATCGGCGCCGGTGAAGCGACCACTGCCGACGCCGCCGTGCTCGCGGCCGGCGGACCGGACGCGACACTCACCGCAAGCTCGTGGAACAACGCCGGGGTCGTGCTGCGCGGAGAGCGTCGCGACGCTGAAGCGCGCGCCGCCTTCGAGCGTGCCCTGGCCCTCGAGCCGAAGCTCGCCGCGGCGCTCTGGAACCTCTCGGAGTTGTTGTTCGCCGGCCGCGAGTCCGGGCGCGCCGACGAGTTGCTGGCGCGCGCCCTCGCGGCCGACCTGCCGGACGGGGTTCAGCAGGTCATAGGCCGGGCGATCGCCGAACAGCGCGCCGGCGAGATCGGTCGCAGCCTGGCGCTGCTCGATCGTGCGCTCGCGCTGCGACCGAATGAAGCCGACCTATGGCTCTTCCGCGGACGCTTTCGCGTCGAGGCGGGCGATTGCCGCAACGCCGTCGCCGATCTCGCCCGCGCCGGCGAGCTCGCGCCGGCGAGCTCGGACGTCTTCGCAGCCACGGCTCTCGCCCAGCTCTGCGTCGGCGATCGCAGCGCCGCGGCGACCGCGCTGCGCCGGGCGCTCGAGCTGGCGCCGGACGAGCCGCGCCTGCGCGCCCTGCTCGCCGAGCTCGAATCGACCCGCTGACAGACCGGCCCTGCACCCTGGACCGGAGCTCGCTGCCGAGCTGCTGAGAGACCTGCGCTTGCCCCCTCCTCCTTGACTTCGCCGTCGAAACGGCCAAGAATCGCCCGTTCTCTGGCGCTACAGAAATTTGAACTTGTCGGGTGCTGGCCGCTGCATGCCCTCATGCAGGCGTTCACCCGATCTCTCTGGGAGGAGTCCTCGATGCGTAGAAGCCGCCTGCTCGCTCTTCTGCTTGCCGCCGCCACCGCCGCCTCAGCCTCGGCGGCCGGCCTCAAGGCCACCCTTGAAGTCGATCGCGCCTGGCTCGGGGCCAACGACGACGTCGTCGCGATGGTCACGATCACCAACGACAGCGCGCGGACGATGGTTCTGCCGCGCTGGCAGGTGCCGGGCGCGCGTCTCGATGCCAACCTCTTCGATGTGACCCGGGACGGCCAGGCGGTCGACTATCTCGGCATCCTGGTCAAGCGACCGGCGCCGACGCCGGCCGACTTCGTCGCCATCGCTCCCGGCAAGTCAATCTCGGCCCGCACCGAGCTCTCCCGCCACTACGACATGGCGAGCGGCGGCGAGTACGTCGTTTCCTACCGCCTCGAAGTGGGCGGCGGTAACCGCCTGACCGAGCTCGCGGCCACGACGGAAGAGGCAGTCTCCAGCGCCGTCGCGATCTGGCGCGATGCCCCGATGCGCGCCCCCATCGACTGGGAGGCCATCAACGCCGTCAGCGTGCCGCAGGGACTTTCCACCACCAACTGCTCCTCGGGCCAGAGCAGCACGATCTCGACCGCGGTCGGCAACGCCACCACGTATTCGACCAACGCCAAGAACTACCTGCTCAGCAAGACCTACTCGACAGTCGGTCCGCGCTTCACCACCTGGTTCGGCGCCATCAGCAGCTCGCGCTTCAGCACGGCGACGAGCCACTACACCTCCATCGAGAACGCCTTCCAGACCAAACCGGTCGTGGTCGATTGTGGCTGCACCGACAACTACTACGCCTACGTCTATCCGACGCAGCCCTACAAGATTTACGTCTGCAACGCCTTCTGGTCGGCGCCCTCCACCGGCACCGACTCCAAGGCCAGAACGCTGGTGCACGAGACGTCGCACTTCAATGTGGTCGCCAGTACTGACGACTGGGCTTACGGCCAGACTGCCTGCAAGAGCCTGGCGACGAAGAAGCCGACCCGCGCCATCGACAACGCCGACAGCCACGAGTACTTCGCCGAGAATACGCCGTCGCAGAACTAGCGCGTCCCGCGAACTCATCGAACCGCCGGCCCGGAAGTTCCGGGACCGGCGGTTTTTCTTTTCCCGGCCCGAAGGGACGCCACTGCCCCGCCACCCCGGCGACCCAGGCGACCCCGCCGATTGATACGCTTTCCCGACCATGACCCTTCCTCGCTTCGCCGCCACCTCCTACGACTTCACCGAGTACGTCCCGGCGCGCAACTGGATCGGCGGCACCTGGCGCGACGCCGCCGGCCCGCCGGAATCGCAACCGGTGCCCAATCCCCGTTGGGGCAAGCCGATGTCGAGCGTGCGGCTCTCGGGAGCGCGCGACGTCGATGATGCGGTCGCCGCGGCCCGCGCTGCCTACCCCGCCTGGCGCGATCTTCCGATCCGCGATCGGGCCCAGATTCTCTACCGCACGCGCGACCTTCTTCTGCGCGATCTCACCGAGCTCTCCTGGCTCGTTTCGCACGAGAACGGCAAGATCTACAGCGAAGCAGAAGCGGAAGTGCTGAAGTCGATCGAGTGTCTCGAGTTCGGTTGTTCGCTGCCGAACCTCGCCACCGGGAGCGAGCTCGAAGTCAGCCGCGGCGTCACCTGCGGCCTCACCTACGAGCCTCTCGGTGTCGTCGCCGGCGTGGTGCCGTTCAATTTCCCCCTCATGGTGCCGATGTGGATGCTGCCCCAGGCTCTGGTGGGAGGAAACGCGTTCATCCTCAAACCGTCCGAGCGCGTGCCGCTGAGCTCGATGCGACTTGCGGAGCTGTTCGCCGAGGCGGGCCTGCCGGCGGGCATCTTCTCAATCGTCCAGGGGGGCCGCGACACCGTCGAGGCGCTCTGCGATCATCCGGGCATCGAAGCCTTGGGCTTTGTCGGATCCACCCGGGTCGCGCGCG
>JBDSRU010000543.1:0-6091 GCA_039929145.1 Thermoanaerobaculia bacterium | reverse complement strand
GATAGCTCATGTGACCGGCGTGTCGGACTTCGGCCGACCAACGGCCGGCTGCGAGGCCGCCGATGTTGGCGTTCCCGGAGGCGTCGGTCAGCACCGAAGGCAGGCTGCCGCCACCTTCGGGAGAGAGATAGACCAGGAGGACTTCGGCATCGCCGAGATTGCGGCCCTTGGCGTCCTCGACCTGCACCTGGAGAGCTACGGGACCGCGCCAGTCCTGGCCGCCGGCGGTAGACGGCAGGAGGAGCGTTGCGAGGAGAAGAGCTGCCTTGCGCATCGGTTGTGCAGGATCCTACAGCAGGCGAAGCGGAATCGGGCGGCTCAGAGCCGGCCGGTCGGCGTGACCGAAACCGGCGCCTGGGAGTCGCCGTCGGCGGGCGGGGTGAAGTCCTCGCCCGGATTGATGAAGCGATCGCTCTCGAGGCGGTACTGACGGTCGTGGAGCTGCTTGTAGCGGCCGTCAAGAGAGATGAGCTCGCGGTGGGTGCCGTGCTCGACAACCTCGCCCTCCTCGACGACCAGGATCTGGTCCGCGCTGCGGATCGTCGACAGCCGGTGAGCGATGACGAAGGTGGTCCGGCCGGCGCGCAGCGCCGCCAGGCCGTCCTGAATCATGGCTTCGCTTTCGCTGTCCAGACTCGAGGTCGCTTCGTCGAGAATGAGGATGGTCGGGTTGGCGAGCACGGCGCGGGCGATCGCCACCCGCTGACGCTGGCCGCCGGAGAGCTTGACACCACGTTCGCCGACGATCGTTTCGTAGCCCTTCTCGAATCCGGTCACGAACTCGTCGCAGTGCGCGACTTTCGCGGCGAGGAGGATCTCCTCGCGCGTCGCCTGAGGACGGGAATAGGCGATGTTCTCGGCGATCGTACCGTCGAACAGGAAGTTGTCCTGAAATACCGCGCCAAGGTGGCCGCGGTAGTCGCGCAGGCGGAGACTCGCGAGATCCTCGCCGTCGATCCGGATGTTGCCCCGGGTCGGCCTGTGGAAAGCCATCACGAGACCGATCAGGGTGCTCTTGCCGGAGCCCGACGAACCGACGAGCGCGGTCGTCGACCCTGCCGCCGCGCGGAAGGACACTCCGCGCAGCACCGGCGTGTCGGGCTGATACTCGAACCAGACGTCGTCGAACTCGACCTCTCCGCGCAGCTTCTCCACCGGCTTGCGGGTCGCGTCCTCGTCGTCTTCGGTGGTCTTGCCGAAAATTTCGCGAATGCGATCGAGGCCAGCGAACGCCTCGGTCAGCTGGGTGCCGATCGAGGCGATCTCCGCCACCGGTGCGACCAGGAGGCCGCTGAAGAAGATGTACATGATGAAGTCGCCGAGGGTCATCGTGCCGGCGAGAATGGCGCGTCCGCCGATCACCATCATGATCACGCCGACGATTCCCAGCAGCGCCGTCGAGGCGCTGGTGAGGCCGGCCACGCCGCTCATCGTGCTGCGGATGTTCTCGAACAGGCGATCGATTCCGGTGCCGAAGACCCGCTCCTCGAACTTCTCCGCCGTGTAGGCCTTGACGACGCGCACTCCGCCCAGCGACTCGCCCAGCCGGCCGGTGATCTCCGCCTGGATCTTGCTGCGCTCGCGGAAGATCGGCCGCAGCCTGCTGAAGGCATAGGAGAGCATGCCTGCGAACAGAACCAGCACGCCGAGAATGGCCAGCGTGAGGTGCCAGTTCAGCCAGAAGAGGACCCCGAGCGCGAGCACCGCGGTGACCAGGCCTCCGACGAGCTGCACCAGGCCGGTGCCGACCAGGTTGCGGATTCCCTCGGCGTCGGTCATCACGCGGGTGATGAGCTCTCCGCTCTTCGTGCCGTCGAAGTAGCTGGTTGGCAGGCGCATGACGTGCGCGTGGAGCTTCTTGCGCATCTCGGCGATCTGGCGCTGGGCCGCGATCCCCAGCAGATTGGCGAGACCCCATCCCGTCGCGGCTTGAACGACGGTCGCGACGCCCGCGGCGAGCGCCAGCGGCAGCAGCAGACCGCGATCGCCCTTGCCGAGCACGTCGTCGATCAGGTACTTGGACGATGCCGGCAGCACGAGCCCGGCGAGCCGCCCGATCATCATCAGGAGCAGCGCCCAGCCGAGTCGCCGGCGCTGCGCCCAGACCAGCGTCTTGGCCTCGCGCCAGACCGACTCGAGCTTGAGCTTGGGTTTCTTCTTCTCGCTCATCCGGCGCTCAGATAGGGCAGGAAATCGCGGAACGTCAGGATCGACGCGACGACTGCAAGAACTGTCGCTGCGATCGAGATCAGGGCCAGCAGGACGTGCTTCGGCCGCTGCGGCTGCAGCGGATCCATCCAACGCGCCGCCCCGTAGCCGCCGGCGAAGCCGCCGAAGTGAGCGAAGTTGTCGACTCCAGGCATGACGATGCCGAAGACGAACATCACGATCGCCCAGGTCCAGACCTGCTGCCGCATCGCCGATTGGCCGCTCCGGCGCCCGTAGCAGACGAGCGCCCCGAGGAGCCCGAAGATGGCTGCCGAAGCCCCGACCGTCATCTGGGCGCGCGGTCCGAGAAACGGCAGCGCGGAGAGAAACCGCTGGGCGAAGCTGCTCAGACCAAACCCGCCGATCGAAGCGGCCGTCCAGATCAGCACCATCCGCCCCGCGCCGTAGAGATGGGCCACCGGAGGTGCGAGATCCCTCACCCACAGCATGTTGAAGAGGATGTGCAGAAGGCTGCCATGCAGGAGGGAGGCGCTCAGAATCGTCCACCAGTGCCCGACCCCGAAGGTCGCCCAGGCGCCGCTGGCGCCGAGCAGCAGCAACGGCGGGCCGTTCACCGAGAACAGGTCCAGCGACAGCCGGACGACCAGCGCACCCGGCGACATCAACAGTGAAATGACGTAGAGGACGCCGCAGATGCCCATGAGCAGCTTGACGAAGCCGAAGTCCTCACCGAGCCGGCGCAGGAGGGGCGCGAAACCCCAGAGGGAGGGATTCCGCGCACCGCAGTGAAAGCAGCGCTCATCCTTGACGCCGACCAGCCGTCCGCAGGAAGAGCAGACGACGGAGCCGCTGGTTTGCCGTGCGAAGAAGCTCAGGGCCGACGGCTCAGGGCTTCTCGTTGTAGGTGACGAGGGCCTGGGTCTCGCCGTCCTGGGCCGCGGCGGTGATCGAGAGCTGCCGCTTGCCGGAATCGATCGTCGCGGTGAGCGTCCCGCTGGGCGCACCGTCGAACGACAGACTCGCCTTCTGGACCTCGAAGCCGGCTTCCTTCAGCTTGATTTCGTAGTAGGCCGTGACCGCGTCGGGGGAATCGGCGGTACGAAGCGTGAAGGTACCGGTCTTCTCTCCCTGGGACTCGATGTTCGCCAGACCCTCTGTCCGGCCACCGGGGTAGGTCGGGATCCACTCGGGCGCCCGCTGCCCGCCGGCACCGAACACCGCCGTGCCCTGGTCGGTCGTGACCTTCATCTGACCGCCGTTCTCACCGGTGGCGTCGAGATCGACGTTGGTCTTCTGACCGTCTTGCTCGATCGAGAGCCTGCCGGCCTTGATGTCTTCCATGTTGAAGGTGACCTCTTTGCCGGTCTTCTTCTCGCGCACCGTGATCGTTCCGGCCGCGGGATCGGACGAGATCACTTCGACCTCCGGGTTCAGGCGAAAGGCGAGCTCCGCCGCCCTGACCATGGCCGAATCCGGATTCGATTCCATTTCCTTGGCGAAATCGGAGAGTTTGCCGACGCCCTTCTTGAGGAAATATCCGGACACCACCACGCAGGCGCCGACTCCCAGCAGCAGAAGCACGCCGCAACCGAGAAGCACCTTGACGAACGTCGACAGGCCCTTTTTCGGGGCCATTTCTGGAGTGAGAGGCTGATTCATGATTTCGTCTCCTGGGATTGCAGTGGGTTGCGAAAAATCAGGTTAACACGCGACGCCGCGCAGTTTCGGCGGCGAATCGAGCTGGGTTATGGGAACTCTCCCCGTACCTCGTCCGACAGCTCGTTATGGTCGTCTGTGGGGAGGATGAGACCGTGATGCCGCAGGAGCGCCCCGGCTTTGCGTACCGCGATGAGCAGACCTGCACCTGGACCGGAGGCCCGGACCGTGGCGGCGGCTTCGCTCGCCAGAGCCTCCCACGTACCTGCCGGGACGACCGAATGGATCCCCTCGTCGGCGAGGACGACCACCCGGCGCTCGAATGCCGAGACCGCGACGAGAATCCCGGTGCGATCGCGGGTGGTGAAGACGGAGTGGACGAGAAAGGCTTCTCGCGCTCGTTGCTGCAGCCGGCGATCGAGCAGGGCTGGACCGCACAGCCAGCGGCGAAAAGGCAGGATGAACCGCGCCGCCATCGCGCCGGCCAGGAGTCCACAGGCGACATAGAACAGCGTCCAGATCGGCCGCGAGATCCACAGCGGCCTCACCTGATCGACCAGCGCCGCCGCCGCCGCGGCCGCGAAGCCGACGAGCGCCGCTCCCTTCCAGTAGGCGACCTGATAGTCGTCAGCGCTTTCCAGGGCGAGGGCCACGATCTCGCCGCCGGTTAGGCCTTCGGCCTCCGCCACGGCGCTGCGGATTGCGGCGGCCTCTTCGGCAGTCAGACCGGGTGGGAGCGCGGCAGGGTTCGGAGAGGTCACGGAACCGGGATTGTACCCCGCCCGGAGAAGTCGTCGTTGACAGGGGTCGGCGCACCTCCCTAGACTTGATCGCCCGTATTCCGGGCCCCCCTGCTCATGCGCCTGCGCCTCCTTTCAGCCCTGTCCCTCGCCATCGGCATGGGACTTCTTGCAACCGCTTCCGCGGGCGCACAGGAGCGCGTATTCCTGGCTTTCGGCGACAGCATTACTGGGGGGTACGGCGACACCTCGAGCCTGGGGGGCGGTTATACCTTGCGGCTCCAGCGCTGGCTGCGCCAGGAGGGTTACGACGCGACCGTCGAAAATTATGGCGTCGGTGGCGAGACGACCTCTTCCGGCTTGTCGCGAATCGACTCGGTGCTTGCCCAGGGCGGCGACTTCCTGCTCCTGATGGAAGGGACGAACGACATCTCGCAGCGTGTCGGGATCGAGTCGATCCGCTTCAATCTCGACGAAATGGGCAGCCGGGCCGAGGCTCTCGGCATGATCGCCGTGCATGCTTCGGTCATCCCGCGAATCCCGACCGCGCCGGTCGACTCAGGAAACTCCGCGACCTCCGCGCTCGCGCACGCCATCCGCAATCTCGGACAGGACAGCCATCGCGCGGTGGTCGACACCTTCGCGCTTTTCGAGAGCCTGCCGGATCTGTTCAACAACTACTACTACTTCGATCCGGAAGTCATCGATCCGGTCGGACATCCCAACACCGACGGCTACATCGAGATCGCCGGCCTCTTTCTCGAGACCCTCCTGCCGCTGCTCGACACGCCGGAGATCGCCATCGTGCCGCCCCCCAATCCGGTGCAGGTGGGCGCGCTCGTGGCGTTCGGCCTCGAAGGCAAGGCCATCGCACAGTTCGTCCTCATCGAATGGGACTTCGGCGACGGCGGCTACGCCACGACACCACCGCCTGCCGATCTCTCGACCTTCTACATCTTCCTGCACCCCGGAACGTATACCGTCAGCGTTCGCGGATCGACCGCTGGCGGAGCGGTCTCGGAGGATTCCGTGCAGGTCGTCGTCTCGGGCAGCGAACCGGCCTGGGCGACGGCGTCGACGCTCGTCCCACTGGTCTCCGAATCGGCCGACGGTCAGATCGTCTCGGACCTTTTGCTCTCGAATACGAGCAACGACTTCGGTGTCATCGAAGCGGAGTTCGTGCCTGAAATCGCCTACGACGATCCGGCGCCGATTCGCCGATTTTCCGTGACCCCGCAAGTCACCACCAGGATCGATGAGTTCCTGGCTTCGGTTTTCGGAGTGGGTGCCGGACGGGGTGCGCTCCGGGTCACCACCTACGCTTTTCCCGGAAGCTCTCCGACCGCTCTGCAGGCGCGTGCCATCGTGCGGTCGGCGACCGATGCGGACGGCAGTGACGGCGCCACCGTCAGCGGCATTCCTGCGGCGGCGTGGACGAGCGCCAGCAAGCAGATCCTCTCGATTCCGAACGGCCCCGCCGCCCAGGCAACCCTGGCGGTCACCAACCTCGACGCCGTTCGCGGCAC
>JBDSRU010000542.1:0-2571 GCA_039929145.1 Thermoanaerobaculia bacterium | reverse complement strand
AGGCGACCAGCCGACCGCGATCGCGCAACTCGTCGAGGGCCTCGAGCGCGGCGACAAGGAACAGGTGCTGCTCGGCGTCACTGGTTCGGGCAAGACCTTCTCGATCGCGAAGGTGGTCGAGCAGGTCAATCGGCCGACTCTGGTGCTGTCGCACAACAAGACGCTCGCCGCGCAGCTGTTCCAGGAGTTCCGCAGCTTCTTCCCGCACAACGCAGTGGAGTATTTCGTCTCCTACTACGACTACTACCAGCCAGAGGCGTACGTTCCGCAGTCGGACACGTACATCGAAAAGGAAACCAACATCAACGAGGAGATCGACCGCCTGCGCCTGCGCGCCACCAAATCGCTCTTCGAGCGTCGCGACGTGCTGCTCGTCGCCTCGGTTTCGTGCATCTACGGCCTGGGCTCGCCGGAATCGTTCTTCGGCATGCTCGAATTCTTCGAGAAGGGAAGCCAGACCGGGATGGACCGCGCTTTGGCGCGACTGGTCGCCATGCAGTATCAGCGCACCTCGCTCGATCTTTTCCACGGCAGCTTCCGGGTGCGCGGCGACATTCTCGAGGTTCTGCCGGCATACGAGGACAACGCGCTTCGCATCGAGTACTTCGGCGACGAGATCGAGCGCATCACCCGCTTCGACACCCTGCGCGGCGAGGCCATCGAGTTGCTCGATCGCGTCGCCGTCTTCCCACGCACGCACTACGTCACGCCCAAGGAGAATCTCGAGCGAGCGATCGGGTCCATCCAGCGCGAGCTGCGCGAGCGTCTCGACGAGCTCGAGGCGGAGGGCAAGCTGCTCGAGCGTCAGCGACTCGAGCAGCGCACGCGCTTCGACCTCGAGATGCTCAAGGAGACCGGTTACTGCCACGGCATCGAGAACTATTCGCGGCATCTCTCGGGCCGCTCGGCAGGAGAGGCGCCGCCGACTCTGCTCGACTACTTCCCGCAGGACTTCCTGTTGATCGCGGACGAGAGTCATCAGACGATCCCGCAGGTGCGCGGCATGTTCCACGGCGACCGGTCGCGCAAGCAGACGCTGGTCGATTTCGGATTCCGTCTTCCCTCGGCGCTCGACAATCGCCCGCTCACTTTCGAGGAGTTCGACGCTCGCATCGGCCAGCGAATCTACGTCTCGGCGACGCCGGCCCCCTGGGAGCTTGCGCGGGTCGGCGGCGTCGTCGCCGAGCAGCTCATCCGGCCCACCGGACTTCTCGATCCGGAGATCGAAATCCGGCCGGCGCGAGGCCAGGTGGACGACCTCCTGGTGCGCATCCGCGAGGTCGCGGCCCGCGGCGAGCGCGTTCTCGTCACCACACTCACCAAGAAGATGGCGGAGGAGCTCACCCAGTACCTCATGGAGTGCGGCGTGCGGGTGCGCTACCTGCACAGCGACGTCGAGACACTCGAGCGCTCGGAGATCATCACCGCGCTGCGCCGGGGGGAGTTCGACGTGCTGATCGGAATCAACCTGCTGCGCGAAGGACTCGACTTGCCGGAGGTCTCCCTGGTTGCGATCCTCGACGCCGACAAGGAGGGTTTCCTGAGGAGCGAGACGGCGCTCATCCAGACCTCCGGCCGGGCGGCGCGGAACCTCAACGGGAAGGTGGTCTTCTACGCCGACGTGGAGACCAACTCGATCCGCCGCACGGTCGCCGAGACGCAGCGCCGGCGGACCCGCCAGGAGACCTACAACCTGGAGAATGGCATCGAGCCGCGGACTATCCTGAAGGACATTCACAGTCCGCTGGTCGCGATGAGCAACCTCGACTACTCGGCCAGCTTGAGCACACGCCTGCTCGAGGTCGCGGACGGACCGGAAGTTCCTCTCGCGCAGCGCATCGCCCGGGTGGAGAAGGAAATGAAGGCGGCCGCCAAGCGGCTGGAGTTCGAGGAGGCTGCCGCGTTGCGCGATCGGCTGAAGGAGCTGCGTGAGCAGCAGATCTACACCGGCTGATGCTGGGATGACGGGCTGACGGGGCCGCCTGGCTCATGGACAGCGACCTGCGCAGGCAGATCGGGGAGCTACCGGACTCGCCCGGAATCTACATCTTCCGCAACGCGGCTGGCGAAGCCCTCTACGTCGGGAAGGCCAAGTCGCTGCGCAAACGCGTGCCGAGCTATCTCGGGCGCGACCTCGAACCGAGGCTCGCGGCGATGGTAGAGCTCGCGGTCGCCGTCGAATGCGTGGCAACGGCGTCCGAGGCCGCCGCCCTGATGCTGGAGAACAACTGGATCAAACGCCATCGGCCGCGCTACAACGTCCTGCTGCGCGACGACAAGACCTATCCCTATCTCAAGTTGACCAGGGAGGCGTGGCCGCGACTCGTCTTCACCCGCCGCATCCGCCCGGACGGCGCCGAGTATTTCGGGCCCTACCTGCCCGGCGGTCTGGCGCGTCGGGCGTTGAAGCTGGTGCAGAAGCTCTTCGGTGTCCGCGTCTGCTCGATCGAGATCGACGGCGGCCTGCCGCGCCCGTGCCTTTATCACGACATGAAGCGCTGTCTGGGGCCTTGCGTGGACGGGCTGACCTCGAGCGCCGAGTACGCCGATGCCGTGGAGGCGGCGCGCCTT
>JBDSRU010000541.1:0-8655 GCA_039929145.1 Thermoanaerobaculia bacterium | reverse complement strand
AGTGCGGGCAGCGCAGCCATCGACGTCTCCGACGGACTGGCGAAGGACCTGCACCGCCTCTGTGCGGCGAGCGGCATCGGGGCGCGCCTGGACGGCGCAGCGCTTCGTGCGGCGACGCCGCCTCATTTTGCCGAGCTCTCCCGCCTCCTCGACCTCGATCCGCGCCAGCTCGTCGAGAGCGGTGGCGAAGACTACGTCCTGCTTTTTACAATGCCGAAAGCGACGTTCCCGCCGCAGCGATTCAACGCAGTCGCCATCGGTTCGACGACCAGGAGCAGGGGCGTCTTTGTGGACGATGAGAGCGACGGCCCAGCGCAGGGCCTGCGGCCGCTAGGCGCAGGCGGCTGGGATCACCTCGACCCGCGCCGGGCAACGCTCAGCGGTCGCTGAGCGTTGGGCGGCGCGGGTCGAGGCGGTCGACCAGCGCGTCGCCGAGGAAATTGAGCGCCACCACGGCGAAGACGATCGCCAACCCCGGAAAGAGGGTGAGGTGCGGCGCGTCGAGCAGGTGACTCCGTCCGGCGTTGATCATCGCCCCCCACGACGGCGTCGGCGGCTGGATTCCCAGACCGAGAAACGACAGGCTGGCCTCGGCGAGGATCGCGCCCGCGAGGCCGAGGCTCGCCTGCACGACCACCAGCGGCAGGACGTTCGGAATGAGATGGACGAGGATCAGGCGCGGTAGGGAGGCGCCGCCGGCGCGCGCCGCGAGCACGAACTCCTGCTCCTTGAGTTGCAGGATCTGCCCGCGCACCAGGCGCGCGGTGCCGACCCAGCCGATCGCCACCAGTGCCAGGATGACGTGCGAGAGTGCCGGTCCCAGAACCGCCACCAGGGCGATCGCCAGCAGGATGCCGGGGAAGGCGAGGAAGACGTCGAGCAGGCGCATGAGCAGCGTGTCGACACGGCCACCGACAGTGCCGGCGACCGACCCGATGAACAGGCCGATCAGAGTCGCCGAGCCGACCACCGTGAATCCGACCAGCATCGACACCCTGGCCCCCCAGAGCAGCCGCGCGAGGACGTCGCGACCCAGCTCGTCGAGCCCGAAGAGGTGAGCGCGCGACGGCGCTTCGAGCCGGCGCTCGAGATCCTGATCGACCGGGCTGTGCAGCGCCAGGAGCGGCCCCAGAAGCGCCACGAGCGCCAGGAGTGCCACGACCGCGCCGGCGAGGCGCAAGCGGCGCGTCACCCTCCCTCCCGCACCCTTGGTACGATGCCGGCATGGACGACGACAGCTCCCGACACGAGCTCTACGACCGGTTGATCGCCGACCTCGAGGCGACGCTCGATGGCATCGACGATGCGGTCGCCGCCATGGCCACGGTCGCCTGTCTGGTCTACCAGCGCATCCCTGGAACCAGCTTCGCCGGCTTCTATCGCCGGGTCGCTCCCGGCCTGCTGCGGATCGGCCCTTATCAGGGTCCGCTCGGCTGCCTCGAGATTTCCTACGAGCGCGGCGTTTGCGGCGCGGCGGCGCGCGAGCGCGCGACCCAACTGGTGCCCGACGTGCACGCCTTTCCGGGCCACATCGCCTGCGACGAAGGCGCGCGCTCGGAGATCGTCGTCCCGGTCTTCGATGACCGAGGCGAAGTCGCGGCGGTGCTCGACCTCGACTCGCGCCTGCCGGCGAACTTCGACGCCCGGGACCGCGACGGCCTCGAGAGGCTGATCCGCGCGCTCGCTCCGCGCCTGACTCACCGCGACGCCTCAGCTCTCGCGTCCTGAAGGCGGATGCGGGGATCGAGCCAGGCGTAGAGCAGATCGGTCCCGAGGTTGACTCCGACATAAGTCACCGAAATGAGCAGCACGCAGCCCTGCACAAGCGGATAGTCGCGCAGGCGGATCGCCTGAATCAGCAGCCTCCCGAGCCCGGGCCAGGAGAAGATCGTCTCGGTGAGAATGGCGCCGGTGAGGAGCGCTCCGAACTGCAGGCCGACCACCGTGACCACCGGGATGAGGGCGTTCTTGAGCGCATGCAGCAACGCCACCCGGGTGCGCGAGATCCCCTTGGCGCGCGCCGTCACGAGATATGGACGCCCGAGCTCGCCGCCTACCGCCTGGCGCACCATCCGGGTCAGCAGCGCCGAGAGCGCGAGGCCGAGGGTAGCAGCCGGCAGCACGAGGCTCCGCCACCCTGTGCTTCCCGACACGGGCAGCAGGTCGAGGTGGATCGAGAACAGGAGCATCGCCATCGGGCCCAGCCAGAAATTGGGAATCGACACTCCGGCGAGCGAGAAAAGGCGCGCCAGGCGATCGATCCAGCCGTCGCGGAAGTAGGCCGCCAGCAACCCCAGCGGCAGGGCGAGAGCGAGCGCCGAGGCGAGCGCCGCCGCAGCCAGCAGGGCGGTCGCCGGATAGTGCCGGGCGATGAGCGTCGCCACCGGCTCGTCGAAATGCAGCGAACGACCGAGGTCGCCGCGCGCCAGGCCGACGACGAAATCCGCGTACTGCTCGAGCAGCGGCCGATCGAGCCCGAGCTCGCTGCGCAAAGCTTCGACATCCGTCGCTTGCGCGCCCTCGCCGAGCATCATTTCGACCGGATCGCCGGGAATGAGATGGATCAGCGCGAAGACCAGCGTCGCGACCGCGAGCGTCACCGGCACCGCTTGCGCGAGGCGCCGCAGAAGGTAGCTGATCACCCCCTGTCGGCTCCCGTCGCCGGTCCCGAGCTTTGCCGGCGCGACAGGTCGCCTTCGTCGAGCCCCAGGTGGAGAACGAGATAGGACAGCGCCTGGCGGGAGAGTCCGAGGCGGCGAGCGGCCTCGGCGCGATTGCCGCCCGCGGCGCGCAGAGCCTGACTCAGCAGACTGCGGCGGAAATCGTCGATCTCCTGATGGTAGGCGCTGGTCTCCGGTGCCGACTCCGCCACCGCCGGCGCGCCGAGGTCGAGCATGGAGGCGCGGATCGGTCCGTTTCCGGCGAGCGCCGCTGCCGCCTGCAGCGCGTTGGCGAGCTCGCGCACATTGCCTGGCCAGCGATGGCTCTCGACGAGGCGGCGAGCGTCTGCAGCCAAATGGAGTTGCGGCAGCGACCGCCGTTGCCGCTCGCCGTCCAGGATGTGCTCGGCGAGTCGTAACAGGTCGTCGCCGCGTTCGCGCAGCGGCGGTAGCGTGATGGTGCACACCTTGAGGCGGAAGTAGAGGTCCTGGCGGAATTTGCCGTCGCGCACCATGGCCGCGAGGTCGCGATGCGTGGCGGCGACCAGACGCACGTCGACGCGGCGCGCCGTCGACTCGCCGAGCCGCCGGACCTCGCCCTCCTGCAGCACGCGCAGGAGATTGCCCTGCGCCACCGGCGGAAGGTCGCCGATCTCGTCGAGGAAGACCGTTCCACCGTGCGCCGTTTCGAAGACTCCGGCGCGGGCCCGGTCGGCGCCGGTGAACGCCCCTCGGGCGTGCCCGAAGAGATCGGACAGCAGGAGCGTCTCCGACAACGCGGCGCAGTTGACCGGCACCCAGGGAGCGCTGGCGCGAGCACTCGCGCGCCGGACTTCGCGCGCAGCGAGCTCCTTGCCGGAACCGCTTTCGCCCAGAATGAGCACCGGCATGTCGGACGGCGCGAACTGCCGCAATCGGTCGAGCGCCGCGACCAGAGCCGGGCTCTGACCGATCAGTCCCGGGGGCATGCCGGCGCTGCCGTCGGACTCCGCGGAAGGGACCGACCGCAACGACGGCCGAAGCTCGGGCAATTCGCGCACCAGCAGGGCGAAGATCGTCCGCAGGACCTCATCGATCCTCACCGCGCGCAAGCGCATCGTCCCGCCGGCGGCTTCGGCGATCAACTCCTCGCCGCCGTTCTTGTCCAGGCTCCCTTCGACCCAGCGATGATCCCCCGCCGGTGAGCTCCAAACGAGCTCGGCCTCTGGCGCTCCGACGGCGCGGAACAGGTCGGCGAGCGCGGCGCGGTCTCCGGGCAGGCAGCGCAGATATTCGCGCAGCGCCGTCCACTGCCCCGCTTCCCCACGGGTCAGCACCGCGGCATAGCGCGCCGCGCCGAGGCGCCGGAAGAGCTCGGCCGCAGCTTCACGCTGCGCCCGCGGGACAGAGCCCGGCAGTGTCAGCTCGAGATCGAGGAGGAGGCGAGCACGACGAAACGCAGGCAGGGTGGCCAAGGGCGAGAGGGGGGCGAGCGTGTCAAAGGCGCCGGGGGGCGGCACCTCTCCGCCAAGTACCGGGAGCCAAAGCGCCGCGAATGCTCCTTCGCACGCCTCTCGGCGCGCCTCGTCCAGTCGCCCGGCGAGAGCCAATAGACCTGGACGTTCCTCCGCCTCGAGCTCTCCCAGAGCCGCGGCGTCGACCGCTTCGAGCCAGACTGCGGACTCTCCCGGCCGTTCCAGCCAGCCGCAGGCCCGCGCCGCGAGCACCGCGAGCTGGGGCCGGTGGTAATCGTCTCCGAGTCGCGCCTGTTCCGCGAGTCCCTGCGTGCAACGATCCACCGCCACCTCCGGACGACCGCGCACGATCTCGAGCCGCAGCCAGAGAGCTTCGTCGACGGCGAGTCCGCGCCGGTTGCCGCTGCGGCGGTTGTGCGCCATCGACGCGCGCAGGATCGCCTCCACCTCGAGCAGCTTGCCCGAGCGCAGCCGCACCTCGGCGAGATTCCACTGCGCCAGAGTGATCGCGAGCGGCCCGTCGCACCGCCGCAGGAGCCGCGCGGAATGCTGAAAGGCGCGCTCGGCGCGGGCGAAATCTCCGAGCGTCAGATGCCCCAACCCGAGGTTGTTCCAGGCCCTTCCGGCTTCGAACCGCCGCAGCTCCCGGCGACCGGCAAAGAGCGCGCGGGAGTGCGCGACAACCGCGGCACCGTCGGATTCTGCGAGCGCCAGCCAGACGTGCGCCTCGTGCCAGCGCCGGGCGACCGCAGGATGCGTCGCCTCGGCCTCGGCCCGCGCGAGATGGCGCCTGGCGGCGGCGCGATCGCCGCGATCGAGCGCGGCGGTGGCCGCGAGCAGATGAGCGAGCGCCTTCGCCTGCGGCGAGCGCGCCCGCGCGAGCGCCGCGGCCGACCAGTCAGCCGCTTCATCCGGCTCATCGCAGAGCCCGAGGACTCGCAACGCCAGGTCGCCCGCCGCGATTCTCTCCGCCGCTGTGAGCGGCCTGCGGGCGAGCTCGTGCACGGCCTCGCGCGCCGCCTCGAGGTCCCCGAGCAGCAGGCTGCAAGTGCCGAACATCGCGAGCGCGGCAAAATCCTGGCGGCCGGCGAGCACGAGCCTCACCTGCTCGAAACGTCCCTCGGCCAGAAGGGCCTCGGCCCGTGCGAGCGTCGAACCGGGACTCACCTCCGCGGCCACGGGAGCAGGGGCGGCGAGCCGCTCGCGCACCCCCGGCGGGCCGGCGTGCCAGGCCACTCCGACGCCTTCGCGCTCCAGCCGGCCGGCGAGCGTTCGCCGCGCGGCAGAGAACTCGGGCTGCCAGAGAAACTCCGCAGCGGCGAAGATCCGCCCGATCGCCTCGTCGGCGGACATCGGCGCGAGCGCGCCCTCCCAGGCGGCAAGGAGCTCGCGCGCCGCGCGCCGCCCTTCGCCGCGACCGGCGACCCGGGCCTTGGCCCGGAAGATCCTCAGCAGCAGCTCGCGCAGCAGCTCCTGGGCCGGCCTGGCGGAGGGCTCCGGGCGCGCGACCAAGCCGGAGAGCGAGCCGCAGGAATCGACCGTGGCGCTCTCCCAACCGCTTGCGAGCGACCAGCCGGCGGCGTCACAGAGCGACAGTGCCGCGGCGCCCTGCAGCAGAACCGCGACCTTCGCCCGGTCAGTGCAGGCCGTGGCGGCGATCGTTCGCCCCGAGGCTGGCGCGAAGGCCGGATGGTCGAGTCGCTCCGCGGCGCGGCTCAAGCCGTTGCCTCGACGAGTCGCGCGAGGTCGCGCCAGAAGTCCGGATAAGACTTGGCGACACAACCCGGGTCGCCCACGTGGAGATTCGGACGACGCAGGCCGACGAGCGCCATCGCCATCGCGATCCGGTGATCGCCGTGCGGATCGACGAGCACGAAGTCGTCCGGCGGTTCACGCTCCGCCCACGACCCGTGCACGACGAGACCGTCGGGCAGCTCGTCGACCTCGGCGCCGGCCTTGCGCAGCTCGGAGGTCATCGCCGCCAGACGGTCGCTTTCCTTGATGCGCAAATGGGCGACGTTGCGAATCCGCGTCGTGCCGTGAGCGAACGGCGCGAGCGCCGCCAGCGTGGGCACCTGATCGGGAATGTCACCCAGATCGGCGTCGATGGCGACCAGACGGGAGCCGCCTCCGACGGTCACGCCACCTTCACTCCAGGCGACCTGGGCCCCCATCTCCGCCAGCAGCTCGAGGAGCCGGCGATCGCCTTGACGGGAACCGGTGACGGCGCCGTCGATCCGCACCTTGCCACCGGTCAGCGCTGCCGCCGCAGCCGGATAGGCCGCCGCCGAGTAGTCGGCCTCGATCTCGACTTCGGTCGCGCGCAGGGCGCTCGGGTGCGCGATCCAGCGGCTGTCGCCCAGGGTGTCGACGCGCCCTCCGAAGGTCGCGATCATGTCGAGCGTCAGGTCGATGTAGGGGGCCGACGCGAGCTCCGGTGCGCGGATCTCGAGCGGCCCCTCGGCGCGTTGGCCGGCGAGCAGAAGCGCCGAGAGGTACTGACTCGAGGCGGAAGCGTCGAGGTGGACAGCGCCGCCCGCCAGGCGCCCACCGCGCACGACGAGCGGTGCGTGACCTTCCTGTCCGGCGAAGTCGATCGCCACTCCGAGCTGCCGCAGAGCGTCCGTGAGCGGGCGCACCGGCCGCTCCCGGAGCCGCTCCACGCCGTCGATGCGAACCGCGCCGGGCAGGGTCGCCGCGATGGCGACGAGAAAACGGAACATCGTGCCGGCATTGCCGCAGAAGAGCTCGCCGCCCGTCGCGGGAAATGCCGGCGGCAAGATCTCGAGGGCGTCGCCGGCGCGCTCGGTGCGGTGCCCGAGAACCCGCAACGCGGCGAGAAAAAGCCCCGTGTCGTCGGACTCGAGCGGGTTCACGAGGACGGTGCGCTGGCGCGAAAGCAGCGCGAGCGCCAGGGCGCGATGGGTCAGGCTCTTCGAAGAGGGCGGGCGCAGGCGGCCGGCGACCCGCCGGCCGGCGGGAAGCCCGGCCACATCTTTCGACCCGCCGTCAGTCGAGGTCGGCCACCAGACCGTCATAGCCGATCTCGATGCCCGCCGGAAGCGGAACCTTCAGGTTGCCGTGGTCGATGTCGTGCGCGATGTGCGTGAACAGGGTTCGCCGGGCGCCGATGCGACGGGCGACGGCGATCGACTCTTCCAGACTGAAATGTGTCGGGTGCGGGCGATAGCGCAGTGCCGAGAGCACCAGGAGCTCGACCCCTTCGAGCAGCGAGAAGCTCTCCTCGGAGATGTAGTTGACGTCGGTCACGCAGGCAAATCCACCGATCCGGAAACCGAAGACTTCCATCTCGCCGTGACCGACGGGGATCGGCACCACGCGCAGGCCGCGCAGGTCGAAGGGGGCGCGCACCGGCACGAGCTCGAGGCGCGGCTTGCCGCCTCCCTCCTGCCCTTGCTCGAAGACGTAGGTGAAGATCTGCCGCATGCGCCCCATCGTCTCCTCCGACCCGAAGCAGGGGATGGAGCTGCCCTGGCGGAAGTTGAACACCCGCAGGTCGTCGAGACCGAAGACGTGGTCGGCATGGGAATGGGTGTAGAAAACCGCGTCGACGCGATCGATGCCGAAACGCAGCGCCTGTTCGCGAAAATCCGGCGAGGTGTCGAAGATCAGCGAGCTGCCTCCGGTCTCGACCCGGAGACCCGGTCGCATCCGCCGGTTGCGCGGGTCGTTCGAGCGGCAGACTTCGCAGTTGCAGCCGATGACCGGCACGCCGGTCGAGGTTCCGCTCCCGAGCATGGTCAGTCGCAGCGGCGACGCCGGCCGGGGCCCTCGAGACGCGAGCGGCAACATCGGAAAAGTCTATCCGAGCCATTCGACGCGGCGGCTCCGGAACCAGGCATCGAGCAGACGGATCTCGCCGCCCGGGACGCTGAAGCTCCTCGGCTCGTGGAAGTGTCCGAGCAGCAGGACGTCGTGCCCTTCGGCCAGACGGCGGGTGCCGTAGCGACGGATGGCCGCCTCCGGCACCTCCGATTTGTGCTTGAAGTTGGTGCGCGAGAGCCGGCGCTCCGCGGCGTCGATGAAGCGGCCGACGATGCGGCGCGGAACGCCCCGGATGACCATCTTCACCGGCCCGCTCTTCGACAGCCAGCGCCAGGCGAGGTACTGGCGGTCGCGGTCGTTCAGTCCGTCGCCGTGCACGGCGAGGTAGCGGACGCCGCCGGTTTCGAAGGCGCACTCGGTGCCGACCGAGTCGAACGAGTCCCGATACGGCCCTTCGGCAAGAAAGAAGTCCCGGTTGCCCTCGACATAGTCGACGCGCACGCCTTGCTGTCGAAGCCACTCGATGGCGTCGAGAAAGACCCGGATGCCCGGAGTTTCATACTGATGAAAGCCCACCCAGGCCTGAAACAGATCGCCCATCAGCAGCAGACGCGTCGCCCCCTCGGCCGGCAACCCCAGCAGCTGGTCCGCCAGCGGCTGAGCATCGCCGCCCGGCCCGCCCAGGTGCGCATCCGCCACCACCGCGACTTTCATTCCCACCCCTTCACCATGTCTGGAGGGAAGGATATCTCCCT
>JBDSRU010000540.1:0-2905 GCA_039929145.1 Thermoanaerobaculia bacterium | reverse complement strand
CGGCGGGCGGCACCGTGAGCCGCTTGCAGATGTAGTTGAGCGCCCCTTCGCTCACCCAGCCGATGCGATCTTGCACGGCATGCAGCGCCGGCAGGAGCAGATCGCGCCGGTCGCGCGCCTCGCGGCCGCCGCGGCCCGTCCGCCCGTCGCGGGCGCTGTCGCGCGCGCCGCCCTCCCAGCCGGTGAGGGCGGGGCCGAGCAGGCCGTCGACGGCGGCGCGCTCCTCGGCCGAGGGCTCAGCGCCGTGAACCTGAATGTCCAACTAGACCTTACCCATCAGCTCGGGCACGCTCTCGGCAACGCTGGCCGCCGCTTCGCTGGCCCGATGCAGCGGTTCGATGCGAATGGCCGCGGCCTTGAACTCGGCGGTTCCGGAGACCGGGTCGACCGCATCGATCGTCAACAGGTTCGTCGCCACCTGTTCCGGAAAGTGGAAGGTCATGAACGTGAGCCCGGGGCGCAGCGCCGTATCGATGTGGACAGGCGTTTCGACGCTGCCGCGGCGCGAGGTGACCCGGACGAGGTCGCCGTTCGTGACGCCCAGCGCGGCGGCATCTTCGGGCGAGAGGTCCAGCGTCTCGCCGCGCCGGGTGGGAGAGGCGTAGCCCGCGGTCTGAACGCCGGTGTTGTACTCGGCGAGCCGACGGCCGGTCGTCAGGCGGAAGGGGAAGTCGGCGTCCAGCTTGTCCACCGGCGGATCGTCCTGGAGAACGTGGAACGGCGCCCGCGGCCCCAGCACGGGGCGCTCCCAGAGGCGGCTGTGCAGGAAGAGCTCGCCCGGATGCGTCTCGTCGTAGCACGGCCACTGCAGACCACCCTCGCTCTCGAGGCGGGCGTAGCTCATGCCGGCGTGCACCGGCGAGAGACTCCGCACCTCGTTCCAGATCTTCTCGGGATCGGGCGCGCCCCAGTCGTGACCCATGCGACGCGCGAGCTCGAACAGGATGTCGAGGTCGTCCTTCGCTCCGGCGGGCGGCGGAATCGCCATGCGCGAGCGCTGCACGCGGCGTTCGCTCGAGGTGACCGTGCCCTCGGACTCGCACCATCCGGCGGCGGCCGGGAAGACGACATCGGCGACCTCGGCGGTCGCGGTGAGCGAGATGTCCTGCACCACCAGACAGTCGAGCCCTTCGAGGAGCTTGCGCGTGCGCACCTGATCGGCTTCGCTGCGCATCGGGTTCTCGCCGATGACGTAGAGCGCTTTCATCGCGCCGTGCTCCATCGCGTCGAACATGCCGGAGAGATGAAGCCCCTTCTTCGGCGGGATCGGCACGCCCCAGGCGCGTTCGAACGCTTGTCGCAGCGGCGCGTTCTCGACGTGCTGAAAACCGGCGAGGCGGTCGGGTATCGCTCCCATGTCGCCGCCGCCCTGGACGTTGTTCTGGCCGCGCAGCGGATTGAGTCCCGAGCCGTAGCGGCCGACATGCCCGCAGAGCAGCGCCAGATTGATCAGCGCGAGGACGTTGTCGACCGCGTTGTGATGCTCGGTGATGCCCAGCGTCCAGCAGATCATGGCGCGCGGCGCGCGGGCGAAAGTGTGGGCGATTTCGCGGATGACGGCCGCCGGCACGCCGGTGACCTCCTCGCCGCGCTCCAGGGTCCACGAGGCGACGTGCTCGCGATAGGCGTCGAAGCCGCTGGTCGCGTGCTCGACGAACTCCTTGTGCTCGAGGCCGGCAGCGAGGATCTCGCCCGCGATGCTGTTCGAGAGCGCGATGTCCGAGCCGATGTCGAGGCCCACCCAGAGATCGGCCCACTGCGCGGAGGTCGTCCGGCGCGGGTCGATGACGATGAGCTTCGCACCGCGGTGCACGCCCTTCAGCACATGATGAAAGAAGATCGGATGCGTCTCGCGGGCGTTCGATCCCCACAGGAGGACGCAGTCCGTCTCCTCGATCTCCTGATAGGAGCTCGTACCGCCTCCCGCCCCGAACACCGTCGCCAGACCGGCGACGCTAGGAGCGTGTCAAGTGCGGTTGCAGCTGTCGACGTTGTTCGAGCCGATCGCGACGCGGGAGAACTTCTGGGCGACGAAGTTCATCTCGTTGGTCGTCTTCGAGCAGCTGAACATGCCGAAAGCCTGCGGACCGTTCGCGGCGACCACCGACCGGAAGCCGGAGGCCGCGCGATCCAGTGCCTCGTCCCACGTCGCCGGGCGCAGCTCTCCGCCCTTGTGATCGCGAACCAGAGGTACCGTCAAACGCCGGGTCTTGGACATGGGAAAAGGCTAACATGCCGGCGATGTCGCTGCCGCCCCGAACCCCCGCCACCCCTTCCGCCGGCCCCTCGGATTCCCTGGCCGGGGTGAACCTGCCGCAGGGCACGGAGAGTCCGGTGCGCCGCTTGCGCGACGGACGGTTCGTGAACGAGGTCGACCGCCTGGCCCCCGAGGCGCCGCTCGAGATCCGGATCGGCACCCGGCCGTTCACCGTCCTGATGCGCACGCCGGGCAACGACGAGGAGCTCGTCTCAGGGTTCCTCTACAGCGAGGGGCTGATCCGCGGTGCCGCCGAGATCCGCGCTCTCGGCCACCCCGAGGCGCTGCTCGAAGGCGACTGCGAGAACGTCATCTCGGTCGAGTTCGTGACTCCTGCGGCACCGGATCAGGCGATACCGATCCCCGAGCGCACCTTCTACGCTTCGGCGAGCTGCGGGGTCTGCGGCAAGAGCTCGATCGCCGATCTCGCGATTCGCGCTCCGATGGTGGTTTCGAATTTGCGCATCGACTCCCGTCTCCTCGAGACGCTCCCCGGCCGCCTGCGTGCCGTGCAGCCGCTGTTTGCCGAGACCGGCGGCCTCCACGGGGCGGCGCTCTTCGACGTCGCGGGGGCGCTGCTCGCGGCGCGCGAAGACATCGGTCGCCACAACGCCGTCGACAAGCTCCTCGGCTGGGCGCTCGGCGAGC
>JBDSRU010000539.1:0-18577 GCA_039929145.1 Thermoanaerobaculia bacterium | reverse complement strand
CAACTTCGCCAAACGTCAGGAGTCGGCGGACCTGCGTGGGCGGGTAGCGCTGCTCACCGGCGGGCGGGTGAAGATCGGCTACCAGGCCGGCCTGAAGCTTCTGCGGGCCGGCGCGCATCTGATCGTGACCACGCGCTTCCCGCGCGATTCCGCGCTGCGCTACGCCCGCGAGAGCGACTTCGCCGCGTGGGCCGACCGTCTGGAGATTTTTGGTCTCGACTTGCGCCACACTCCCAGCGTCGAGTCGTTCTGTCATCTCCTCCTGACTCGCGACGATGGCCGTCAACGTCTGGACTTCATCGTCAACAATGCCTGCCAGACCGTGCGCCGTCCGCCCGAGTTCTATCGCCACATGATGGCCGGAGAGGTCGCTGCATTCGACACGCTCGACGAGCGCCATCGCAGGCTGTTGCAGAGCTACGAGGAGCTGCGCGACCCGCTTCGTTTCGCGGCGACAGGGCCCGAGGCGCGCTCCTCCGCTCCGGAGTACGGTCTCGCAGCTGGAGCCGGCGGGGTAGGTCTCACCTACGCCGCCGAGCTCTCACAGGTCGCGCTGCTGCCGGAGGAGTTGGCGCCCGAGCCGGGCCTCTTCCCGGCGGGCCTTCTGGACCAGGACCTGCAGCAGGTCGACCTGCGCGGACGCAACTCGTGGCGCCTGGCGCTTGCCGAGGTTTCGACGGTCGAGCTGCTGGAGGTGCAACTCGTCAACGCCGTGGCTCCGTTCGTCCTGAACGGTCGCCTGAAGGCGTTGATGCTGCGCAGCCCGGAGCGCGACAAGCACATCGTCAACGTTTCGGCGGTGGAAGGACAGTTCTACCGTAACCTGAAAACGACTCGCCATCCGCACACCAACATGGCCAAGGCGGCGCTCAACATGATGACCCGCACCTCGGCCGCGGACTATCACCACGGCGGCATCCACATGAACAGCGTCGATACCGGCTGGGTGACCGACGAGGATCCCGCCGAGATCGCGGCGCGCAAGCTCGCCGATCACCGCTTCCACCCCCCCCTCGACATCGTCGACGGCGCCGCGCGCATCGTCGATCCGATCCTCGCCGGTTTCAACTCCGGCGAGCACGTCTGGGGGATGTTTCTCAAGGACTACAAGCCGACCGACTGGTAAGCGCCTACAGCCGTTTTCTGGAAAAGACCGAGACTCTGCGTCTGCCGGCGGGTGCCGAAGCCGCGGTGGCTGCCGCGGTTCGCGCCTACGAGGCGTGCACTTTCCTTGCAGACGCTGCAGAAAGATCCTTTCACCGGATCCGATCGGGCCTGCAGAAAGGGAGAAGCACGCAATGAAGAGACGGCGCAGAGTGTGGATTCCGATCGTCCTGATCGTGCTGGGAACGGCGCTCGCCGTGGTCCTCGGGCTGAACTTCGGACGTCCCGAGAAGCACGTCGAGGCGCGCCTCGAGCACCGCTATCGCACCTCGGATCCTCAGTTCCATCGCGCCATGGGAGCGCTGCTGGGGCCGGCGATCCTGCCGGGGAACCGCGTCGAGTACCTCGAGAACGGCGATGAGATCTTTCCCGCCATGCTGGCGGCGATCGCCGCCGCCGAGCACTCGATCACCTTCGAGACCTACATCTACTGGTCTGGAGAGATCGGAAAGGCTTTCGGCGATGCGCTTGCCGGCCGCGCGCGCGCCGGCGTCCGGGTGCACGTGCTCCTGGACTGGGCCGGCAGCGGCAAGATGGACGACGCTCTCCTCGAGGAGCTGCGCGCCTCCGGAGTCGAGGTCGAGAAGTATCACCCGCTCAAGTGGTACCACCTGTCGCGTCTGAATCAGCGGACCCATCGCAAGCTCCTGACTGTCGATGGCAGAACCGGCTTCACGGGCGGCGTCGGCATTGCCGACAAGTGGAGCGGCGACGGAGAGGATCCTGAGCACTGGCGCGATGCGCACTTCCGGATCGAGGGGCCGGCGGTAGCCCAGATTCAGGCGGTCTTTGCCGACAACTGGCTGAAGGTCTCCGGGGAGGTTCTCGATGGCGAGGCCTACTTTCCTGCCCTGTTTCCTCTGGGCGATGTGGAAGGCCAGATGTTCAGCAGCTCCCCGACGGGAGGCAGCGAAAGCATGCGGCTCATGTACCTCATGGCGATCGCCGCCGCCGAGAGCTCGATCGACATCTCCGCCTCCTACTTCGTCCCCGACGGGCTGACCCGGCGGACCCTCCTCGATGCCTTGCACCGGGGTGTACGGATCCGCGTCATCGTCCCCGGCGAGCACATGGACGCCGAGATCGTCCGCGCCGCCTCTCGCGCCCATTGGGGGGAGTTGTTGGCGGCCGGGGCGGAGATCTACGAGTACTCGCCGACGATGTACCACTGCAAGGTCTTCACGGTGGATGGCAATTTGGTCTCTGTCGGCTCGACGAACCTCGACAACCGGTCCTTCGCGCTCAACGACGAGGCCAACCTCAATCTCTATGACACTGAATTCGCGAAGAGGATGACCGCGGTTTTCGAAGTGGACCTGGCGCGGTCGCGGCGAGTGACTTTCCAGGCGTGGAGCTCCCGGCCCTTGAAGGAACGCGCAGCCGAGTGGATGGCGAGGCCCTTCGAGTCTCAGCTCTAGCCCGACCTTCTCACCAGGTTCCTGTGCGGGCGTGGCGGCGCTGGTCCAGCTGACTGCGGGTTTCAGAAGCCGGTCACGTCCCAGCCAGCCGTATCCCCCAGGATGAAGCCGCTGCAGAAGAGTTCCGGCGGTGCAGGGAATTCGTGTGTTGAAGCGAGGACCTGCGGTGGCCCCATCCCGAGGTAGAAGAGCCAGTCCCACGGCGCGGTATGGAAACCGTCGCTCGGACAGTTCCATATCCAGGTGCGGTCGACCGTCAGGGTTCCAGTGAGATTGTTGCTGACGAAGAAGATGGCTCCGCCCCCTTCGTTGGCATGATTGTCGTGGATGCGCGAGCCGCAGACCGAGAGATGGAAGGTGTTGCCGTCGTTGTAGATCGCGCCGCCGCTGCCGCCGCCGGGAGTTCCGGGCTGGGGCGGGTTGGCGCCGTCACCGGTCACGGTGTTGTAGCTGATCTCGCTGTTGATGACGTTCCAGGAGACGCCGATCGACGACAGCGCACCGCCGTTCGAGCAGGTGTTGCCGAGTCCGGGCGCGCCGCCGAAAGTGCTCCCCACGACATAGACCGGCAGTCCCTGGGACTGGGAGAGAACCCGGAGCGCCGCGCCGCCGACGTCCGGTCCGTCGAACTCGCAGCGGTTGTTCTCGAAGCGGGTCTGGATCACCTTGACTCGTCCGCCGCGCACGAACACGGCCCCGCCGCCGCCGCCGTCGAACGTCTGGCCGATCGAGTTGCCGTTGCGGAAGGAGAGGTATTGCAGAGTCAGCCGCGGGTGATCCTGGTCCTGACAGTGGTTGGTCGTCCAGACGAGCGAAGGGTCGCAGGTGTTCATGTAGAGGATACGTCGCACGCCGCCGCCGTCGAGCGTCACGAGACCGCCGCCGTCGATGACGATGAGCGGGCCGGTGTTGTTGTAGATCTTCGCGGTAGCAGCGAGCGTGATGGTGATCGGATCGGGTCCGCAGTCGAAGGTGATGACGCCGCCGAGGGCGATCGTCGAAACCACAGCCGCGGAAGTGCAGCTCTGCGGCGTTCCGTTGCCGATGACGTGATCGGGGGTCGAGGTGTCGACGGCCTGTGCCTCTGGCGGCACGGAACAGACGGCACAGCGCTCGCTGGAGGCGTGTGCGACGCCCAGGCCGGCGAGGCCGATCCCCAGGGCCAAAAGGCCCCGAATGGAGCGCCGCATCGTGATCGGGAGCTCGGGCACTGCATCCTCCTCAAAATCACAACCTCTCACTTCGGCGCGCCCGGCCGAGTGCATCAGTTCACTGGCCGGCTGGTGCGGGCGGCATCGCGCTCCACAGCAACTGGAAGAATCTTCAATCGTCCATCCGCGAGCGGGCGAAATCCCGCACCACCGCCTGAAGGCTGCCGCCAGCGCGGTGAATGGAAAGTGGTACGGGAGTTGCTCTCCTCCGTAGATAGCGGAGCGGTTCCGCATCGAGCGACATCAGGTCGTGACGATCCGGCTGCTCCGCGAACCCAAGGGAGAACTGATATGTCCTACCGCACGACGCTCGCAGTTTTGTTGACGCTCGCGACGGCTACGGTCACCTCCGCGCAGACCAAGCCCGCCGATTCGACCATCATGAACAATTCGTTGCAGGTCACAGGGTCGGTGGTCACCTCGGAGGCCAACCGTCTGGTCGTCAAGAAGGACAACGGTCAGGAGATGGTCTTCATCATCACCGACAAGCAGGTAGATGCCAGCCTTTTCCACCCCGGCGATCGAGTCACGGCCAGCTACACCACGCTCGCCGGGACCGGCGCCGTCGTCAGCAAGGTGGTTGCTGTGCCTGCCGAAACGACGACCCAGGTGACGCAGTACACGCCGCCGGCCACGGCGACCCAGGTGACGACCACGACGGCGCCCGCGCCGGCGATGCCGACCACGACCACCACCAGGACTACCGTTGCGCCGGTTGCGACCACCACTTCCACGGAGCCGGCCACGACCCTCCCGTCCACAGCGAGTCCGATGCCGCTGGTCGCGCTTCTCGGCCTGCTCGGCGCCGCTGGCGCCGCGACGATCCGCCGGTTTCGCCTGTCGTGAGCCCGAAGGTCGGCGCCGTGCCGGCCGACCCGGAACTTTCGAGATCGCCGGAGCGTCCGCACCTGGATGCTCCGGCTTCTCGTCCGTGGACCAGGGTCGCCTTTCGCGTCCGCCGGACGGGCTGGAGCTGGCTCGAAGGGACGCTGTGGGCGGTAGCGGTCGCGAGCAGCCTCATTGTCACTCTGAGTTGGGCCGATCGCGCGCTCTTCACGGCTCGCGAGAGCAGGTTGCTGGAGGAGAGTCTTGCGCCGAAGCCGGAGGGCCCCGTCGCAAAGCCCTTGCTGCGCGCTTCGCCGGCTCCCGGCGCAGCGGCAGTCGTCGCTGCGGTCGCGCCGCAGCGTCCGTTCCTGGCGCGGCTTGAGATTCCGGCGATCGCTCTCTCGGCGCTGGTCGTCGACGGCGTGGATGCGCAAACTCTGCGGAGGGCAGTAGGAAGGATTCCGTCCACTTCCCGACCGGGAGAGGCCGGGAACGTCGCTCTTGCCGGTCATCGCGACACTGATTTTCGTCGGCTGGGAGAGCTCGAGCCCGGCGATCCGTTGATCCTGCGGAGCGCGGACGGTGAGTTCCGCTACGAGGTGGACTCCATTCGCATCGTGACGCCCGAGCGAATCGACGTGCTGGCGCCGGAGGACTACCCGACGCTGACCCTGGTGACCTGCTATCCGTTTCACTACGTCGGTCCAGCACCGCTACGCTATGTCGTACGCGCCCGGGAAGTCGCCCGGCCAAGTCGCCGGACGACTTGATACTCCTCCCGGGTCACCGGCTGCACCGAGAGCCGGCTGCCTTTCTGCGTCACCATCATCTTCTCCAGACCAGGGGTCGCCTTGAGGGTCGCGAGCGAGACCGTCATGGCGAAACGCTCGACGAAACCGATCTCGACCGAATACCAGACCGGCGCGGCCGGAGTCGAGGCCGCATCGAAGTATTCGCTCCCCTTCTTCCACGCAGAGGGATCGGGAAAGCCGGAGCGGGCGATGCGCGCCAGCCCGCTGACGCCGGAGGGATCGGCGTTGGAGGCGTAGAACAGGACGCCGTCGCCCACCTGCATGTCGTCGCGCAGGAGGTTTCTCGCCTGGTAGTTGCGCACGCCCTCCCAGGCGGTCGTCCCGTCGCGTTCGAGGTCGGCGATCGTGTAGGCCTCGGGCTCGCACTTCATCAACCAGTATCTTTGCGCCATGGCGATCCTCGGCGCTTCCGCGCCCGTTACGACGAGGATAGCGCGCGCGTCCGGGGCCGGCCGGGCACCCGGCGCGCAATCCGGGTCGGCCTGTGCTGGAATAGGCCGAATGGCCGTGGGGGATCCGCGCCTGCTCGAGGCGCTCGACGATCTGCAGGGGTACCTCGCCGACCGGCTCGCTCCGGTGCTCGTCGCGGACGCCTTCGAGACCCTGCTCGAGTATCCCCCGGCGCTCGCGGCTGAGCATCTGCGGATCTGGAGCTACATTCAGTTCCAGGGGCGTGGCGGGGCAACCTCGATCTCCGACATCCTGTACCACGCGCTCAAGAAGGTTCAGCAACTCGAAGTCCACGAGCTCGTGCCAGCGGAGCGCTTCTCGGCCTACCTCGCCGGTCTGGCGCTGGCCGTTCTCGACGCCTGTCCCGAAGCGGACCGGCCGCGCCTCGCCGGACAGCTCCAGCACCTGCGTGAAGGCGCCTGGGCGGCGACCGCGATGGTCGATCGGTTGCACCAGCCAGGCGCTGGCGGCGCGCCGCCGGAGCAGCGTCCCGGGTATCCGATGGCTCCAATGGCTTCGACGGCTTCGATGGCTCCGGTGGCTGCAATGCTGCCGCCGGCCGGACCCTCCGCCGAGGAGGTCCAGGACCTGCGCCGCTTCACCCTGGCGCTCGAACGCGCGCTCAGTGGGCTGGCCGCGAGCGGTCTCGGCGGCGCCGGCGGAGATGCTCTCGCGCAGCAGTTGCTGGTTCTGGCGACTTCGGGCGCGCGCAACGATGGCGATCTCGAGGCGCGGCTGGCGCGCCTTCGGGCGGCCGGCATCGCCGCTCCCGCGGCACCGGAGCTCTTCCGTTCCCTGATCAGTGCGGTGCCCGACTGGGCGGTCGCGCTTTCCGGCAGCGCGCAGGGGGCGGTCAGCGGTTCGCTCGAGGCGGTGCGCCGCGCGGTGAAGCTGGGCGGAGACAAGTGGCAGGACCTGCTCAAGGCGAGCGCGGAACAGTGGAACCAGGGTGCCTATGGGCGCTCGGTGGCGCTACTGGATCTCGCCGACCGTATGCAGAAAGATCGCGAAGTCGATCCCCGGACGGCGGAGATCGCGCGCGGCAACCTGCACGAAGCCTACGAGGTCACCCACCTTCTGCAGGCCGCTGCCGATCACAAGAACTGGCCGACGATCCGCCGCCTGCTTGAATTTTTTCCCGCCTGGTCTTTACGCGAGCTCCTCGACTCGCTGGTCTTTCAGCCCGATGCCAAGCGGCGGCGCCTGCTCCTCGCGATGATCGAGATCTGGGGCTCCGAAGCGCGGCCGGCGCTGGTCGATCGGCTCGAATCGTCGATCGCCGAGCAGTCCCGTGACACCAATGCCTGGTGGTTCCAGCGCAACCTCGTGATGCTGCTGCATCGCGTTCCGCGAATGCCCGCGGACGATGTCCGCCGTGAGCTCGAAATGGTGGCGCCATTCTCGACCCTCACCCACCATCCGTCCTTCCAGAAAGAAGCGATCCAGCTCCTCGCGCTCCTGCCGGGTTATGCCGGAGTCCCGACCCTCGTCCAGCGGCTGGCGGAATGCGAACGTGCACTCGACGCAACGCCGCCCATTCATCCGCTGGACGAGATCTGGAAACTGCAGGGAGCGCTCGCCGCCGCGCTGGTCCGTTCGGGCTCGGTCTCGGCGCGACGGGTGCTGCTGGATCATGCCCTGGCGCGTCGTCCGAAGGACGGCGACACGCTTGGACGCCTGCGCGAGCTCGGACGAGTCGATCTCGCCGACGACCGCGAGACCAGCGACCGACTGCTCGCGGCAATACGTGAGCTCGTACCGCGCAAGGTTTTCGGCATCGTCGTCGGTCGCCACGACGAAGAGCTCGCGACCGTGGCGCGGGCTCTGTCCGCCACCAGCGCGCCGGTAGTCAAGCGTGCCCTGGCGGAGCTCAAGGCGCAGTTTCCGCATCTGGACCTCGAATTGTCGGCGGCGGCCGGTGAGGGGCCTGCCACGGGCACCGGCTCCGGTGCGGTCGATCCGCTGGAGGGCGATGGGGAGGCCTTCGTCGTTGACGCCGCGCCCGCGCCTGCCACGCGCGGCGCACTCTCGGGCGATCTGGAGCTTTTTGGACTCGCCGGGCTGATGCAGACCCTGGCGCAATCCGAGATGACCGGCCGTCTGACCCTGCGCGGCGCCCAGGGCGGCGCACTGGGCGAGATCGAGCTGCATCGCGGCCGGCTGGTGGACAGCCACGCGGGCCCGATCGTCGGCGAGATGGCGTTCTACCAATTGCTCGAGGTGCCGAGTGGGGGGACCTTCGAGTTCACCCGACTCGAGCCTCGTGTGCCGCCGCCGCCCGCACGGGACACCATGGGCGCGCTGCTGGAAGGCATCCGGCGCCACGATGAATTGCAGCGGCTGCTGGTCGTGGTTCCCGACCGGTTGCAGCTACGTGCCGGCGCCGTGCGGCCGACCTCGCCCGCCGAAGAGACCGACGGCAACTTCGTCCGTCAGGTGTGGGAGCGGGTGCGCGCCGGCGGTTCGGTCGCGGACTGCGAGCACACCGTCCCCGCCGACTCCTACCGCATCCGCTCCCTGCTCGGCCACTGGCTCGAAGAGGGTTCGGTCGGCTCCGCCGCGGCCTGACGTCGTGCCGGCGAGCAACCCCTTGAGCTCGCCGTACTTGTCCATTTCGCAGCCGCAGCCGACCGGCGAGCCGGATTCGCCGTTGAGGTATTGCTTGCCCAGGTGCCGCACCGGCAGGTGGTCTTCACCGTCCCGAAGCGGCTGCGGGGGAAGTCTATCGGGTGCGCCGGGAAACGCGCGCGCTCACTCGGGCGCCGAACGCTCGGCGAGGAAGATGTCGCCCGAGCGCTGAATCCGGCCGACGACGAGCGAGGCACCGTCGCGGCTCCAGGTGATTCCGCGCAGGCGGACGCCCGAAGGCAGGTCCAGGAGCTTCCGGTAGGGATGGGAGCTCCCCGGCTCGACGATCCA
The DNA here is from genome assembly GCA_039929145.1 of Thermoanaerobaculia bacterium. GTDB lineage: Bacteria > Acidobacteriota > Thermoanaerobaculia > Multivoradales > JAGPDF01 > JAGPDF01. Next base: position 9,778 of record JBDSRU010000539.1, on the reverse strand, counting down.
GATCGCCCCGTCGAAGGCGCCGGACTGCTGCTCGACGGCGAGGCGCGCACCGTCGGGCGACCAGGCCATCGACCCGTTGCCGAACGCGACCTCTTCCGGCACCTCGCCGCGATCGTAGACAACTTGGCCGTCGGGCCGGGCGAACTTCAGGTAGGTGCCGGCCGTGCCGCCGCGCGGCTCGATGTAGGCGATCTGGTCGCCGCGCGGCGACCAGGCCGGGGCGGCGGCGGCGCCAGGGATGGGAACGCCCGAGCTCTCGCCGGTTGCGACTTCGAGGATCCGCAATCCGGGCGCGTCGCCGATCGGCGCCGAATAGACGATGCGGCGGCCGTCGGGCGACCAGCTGATCGTGTCGATAACGTCCGTGGCGGCGAGCCGCCGCGGTGCCCCCGCGTCGGCGCTGACCAGCCAGATGCCGCGCTCGCCGCCGCGATCCGAGACGAAGGCGATCTGCCGGCCGTCCGGCGAGACGGCGGGACGGAGATCGATGACGGGTCCGCTGGTGAGCGGCGTCGGCTGGGAGAGGTCAGCGCGCGCCGTCCAGAGCGTGCGGTGTCCGGCGCGCGAAGAGCTGAAGACCAGTCGAGTGCCGTCGGGCGAACAGACGGGATCGATGTCGCCCGAGTAGCCGTCGGTGAGCGGTGCGAGCGCGACGGGGCGGTCGAAGGAGACGGGCACCCGCGCGAGCGCCTCGCGCACCTCCACCACCGTGCCCACCAGCCGCCGCCCGTCAGCGGAGATTCCGGAGGGGGTGTACTCGCCGACCCCGGTCGTCACACGCTGGTCGCGCTCGTTCGCCGCGCTTCGCCACCAGAGGCCGAGGTCAACGCCATCGGGGTTGGCGGCATAGAAGAGGCCGCGGCCGTCGGGGGCGGGCAGTGGGGAGACGGCGCGGCGCGCCGTGGCGACGACGCGCTCGGGCGATCCGACGGCTCCGCCGCCGCTCGCGCCGGGCGCCACGGGCGCGCGGAAGATCTCGGTCGGCTCGGAGTTGGCGTTCTGGAAGCCGTAGTTGAAGTAGACGAACTTCCCGGTTGAATCCCAGCGGAGCCAGTGGGCGTGGCGGGCGCCCTGTCGCCGCACGATTTCCCGTTCGTTCTGGCCGTCGGCGTCGGCGACCATGACGGCGTCGCCGAGCGGACCGCCGGTGCGAACATAGGCGATCTGCTTCCCGTCGCGCGACCACTGCAGGCCGGAGTTGCCCACCGAGAGGAGCTTTCGCGGGGCGCCACCTAGCGGCGCCGGAATCACCCAACTCGCGCCACCGCCGAAGGCCGCGGCCTGCACTCCGAACGCGATCTCGGATCCGTCGGGCGAGACCGCGAGGCCGCCGATGTAGTCCTGCGACTGCACGATCACGTCGGCGGCGGCGGTGAGGTTGACGGGATCGCCGCCGGCGACGAACTTGACCCAGACGTCGGTCGGACCGCGCGCGTTCGAGAGGTAGGCCACCCACTTGCCGTCCGGCGAGATCGCCGGGCCGAACTCGTGCGCGGCCGTCGCCACCAACCGGAACATCCGGTCGAAGGCGGGAGCGTTGGCGGCCTCGCTTCGCCGGCCCGCCCATCGCCCGAGGAGCAGCGCCGCGGCCAGCGCGGCGAGGAGAAGCGATAGCGTGAGAAACGAAAGGCCGCGCCGCCGTGCCGGCTCGTGCGGAAGGGTCGCCGGGAACGGGGGAGCCGTCGTGGCGGAGCTCGCCGGCGAAGCGATCGCCTCCTCGATCTCCACGCGTGCGTCGGCGATGTCGCGGAGCCGCCGCCGCGGGTCCTTCTCGAGACAGCGGCGCAGGAGCTTGCGCACGCCGGCGGGAGTCGCCGCCGGCAGGAGCGCCAGATCGGGCTCGCGCTCGAGGATCGCGGCGAGCGTGTCCGGAGCCGTCTCGCCCTTGAACGGGCTTACGCCGGCGAGCATCTCGTAGAGCACGCAGCCGAACGCCCAGATGTCGGCGCGCTTGTCGACCGCCTTGCCGCGCGCCTGCTCGGGGCTCATATAGGCCGGGGTTCCGAGGATCACGCCCTCTCGGGTGCCGTCAAAGACGATCGTCGGCGAGTTCGCAAAATCGACGGAGGCGACGCTGTCGCCTTCGCGCGCGAGCGCCTTCGCGAGCCCGAAATCGAGGACTTTGACGACGTTGTCGTCCGAGACCTTGATGTTGGCCGGCTTGAGATCGCGGTGCACGATGCCGCGCTCATGAGCGACGTCGAGCGCGTCGGCGACCAGGCGCGCGATGGCGAGCGCCGCCGGCGGCGCGATCGGCCCGCGCCGCAGCCGGTCGGCGAGCGTGTCGCCCTCGACGAGCTCCAGGATGAGCGCGGGGGTCGGCGCCTCGCCGGCGGCGAGCGACGCCTGCTCCACCCCGTAGATCGCGCCGATGCTCGGATGATTGAGCGACGCCAGCAGCCGCGCTTCGCGCTCGAAGCGCACCAGGCGCTCCGGGTCGTGGGCGAACGGCGCCGACAGCACCTTGATCGCGACGTCGCGGCCGAGCCGGCTGTCGCGCGCGCGATAGACCTCGCCCATTCCGCCGGCGCCGAGCGGCGCGCGGATCTCGTAGAGACCGAACCGCGTACCTGCGGCGATGGGCATCGGCAGGTCGATTATAGGTCCGCGCGCCCCCAGATGCACAAGCAGGTCACCTGCCAGCTCTGGGAGCGGGTCCGCGCCGGCGGTTCGGTCGCCGACTGCGAGCACACCGTCCCCGCCGACTCCTACCGCATCCGCTCCTTGCTCGCGCACTGGCTCGAAGAAGGTTCGGTCGGGTCCGCCGCGGCCTGAGGCCAGTTCAGCTTCAGAGCCGCGCCGCTTCGTCGAGCGCGGTCAGCGCCTGCCCGCGTTCGAACTCGCCGAGGCCCCGGGCCACATCGCGGTAGCGGCGATTGAGATCGGGATCGGTCGCGACGCTCTTCGCCAGGATCTCCAGCACGGAGCGTTTCTCGAAATCGGATCCGAATCCCGAGGCGACATCCAGCGCGCCTGCGAGACCGACGCCGTCGAGCGTCGCATTCTCGAGCAGCGCGACGAGCGCCGTGCGACGCTCGAAGTCGGATTCCAGCCGGCGGACCGAGGCGAGATAGGCAGTCGCGACCTCGGGTTCACCGCCCCGCGCGGCGACGCGCTCGAGCACCGTGCGCAGCTCGAAGTCCGAGTCGATCTGCTCGGCGGTCGCGAGCAGCGCCACCACCCTCGCGCCGTCGAGCTCCTGCGTCGAAAGCGCCAGCTCGAGCGCCGTGCGGAGCTCGAAGCTCGACTCGAACTTCGAGGCGCAGGCGAGCGCGCGATCGAACTGGGCGTCGTCGAGCTGAACCGTTCCCAGGAGTTTCCCGAGATAGGTCGCCTTCGCGTGGTCACCGATCGCCAGATCGACCTCCGTGAAGACGAACTCCGGGCCGCCGCGGTCCAGCAGGCGTGCGACCCGGGCGTCGGCGTCCAGGCCGGATTCCCGGAACATCCGCGGCAATGCGTTGGCGAGCCACTGGCGGCCTTCGGCGTCGATTCCCAGCTCATCGCCGTCGCGAAAGAACTTGCGCTCCAGCTGACCCGAGGCCGTCGACTTCACCTTATAGGCGTGCGCGACTCCCGCGACCTTCTCGCTCAGGAAAAAGGTGCCGCCGGCGGACAAGGTCGCGATGTCCGACTCGTCCTGCGCGAAGGTCACCTCGCCGTCGTACTCCATTTTCATCGAGTAGCCGGAGCGCCTGACGGCGAGCCGCGTATCGCCGTCATCGGAGATCGTGATCGAGGTCGAGCTTCCGCCGCCGAAACCGCTGATGGCGCCGAAGCCTGCCGGGCCGCAGCCCGGGAGAAGGAAGGTGCCGAGGCCGAGAACGACGAGGGCGCCGGCACGCGCCGGCCAGGAGCTTTGCGAAGTGGACATTGGAGTTCCTTTCAGGAGGCAGTCGATACGATGGAGAAGCGGAGAGTCGTGGCGAGAGCAGGTGACCATGCCGGCGCTCCAGCGCGCTACGCGGTGAGCGACGAGCCGCTCTGCGCAGGCGGCGAGCGATTCGGCGAGCGCGCGCGGGTCGCGCAGCAGGCGGGCGGCCCAGGAGTCGGCTTCGAGCTCCGCCAGGGAGGCGATCCGGCGGCGTGAGATCCCGTGCAGCGGCTGCACCCAGAGGAGCGCGTCGAGCACCAGGGCCAGAACGAGCCACTGCGGGTCGCGCCGGACCTGGTGCGCGAGCTCGTGCGCCAACACGGCGCGTTGCTGGCGCGTGTCGAGATCGTCGGGCACCCAGTGGGGAAGCACGATCTCTCCGTTGGGCAGGGCGACCGGCCCGGCGATGGCCGGCGTCAACGAGAGCCTTGGCACCGTGAATCCGTGCAGTCTGCAGAGCGTCGCGAGCTCGTGGCGGATCGGTGCTGCGGCCGTCGTGCGGCCGACGAGATCCCGGCGCGCCCGCCAACCGAGGGCCGCCAGGCGAAGAGTCAGGAAGAGGGCCCCGGCGAGCCAGCAGAGAGCCAGAAAACGCGGCCAACGCGTAGAGGGCGGGCCGGTCGTCACAGGGATGGGCACCTCCGGCCCGCCACTCGCGCTCGCTGCCGCAAGTTCTTCGAACCGCCCTCCGGCGCGCGCTTTCCCTCCAGCCGCCCGCTGCATTTCGACCGGCCGGGGAGCATCCGTCTCGGCCTTCGACGGCGCGGTGCCGAGATGCGAGAAGGAAAGCAGTGACGCCATCGGCGCACGCTCGGCGAGGCCGGCGCTCTGGGCGGTCGCGGTGACGAGAGCACCGACGAGCGCGGCGCGCCAGACCTGTGCCCTCATCGCTGGAGACGCGAGCAGGCGGAGGCGGTCGATTCCCCAGGCCAAGCCGAAGAGAACGGTCGAGTGCAGGAGATAGGTCGCGAGCCAGGTCGCGAGAGACTGCAGCAGGTCAGACATCGGCGGCCTCTTTCTTCGATTCGCCCGTGGGCCGCGATGCGCGGAGCCGGGCGCGGATCGCCGCGAGATCGTCGGTCGCGACCTCGTCGGCGCTGACCAGGTGGGCGACCAGGGCCGCGGAGTCGCCCTTGAACAACGATGCAACGAGGTCGGCGACCATCGAGCGCTGCACTTCCGCTTCGCTCATCAGGGCGCGGTAGATCCAGGTGCGGCCGTCCCGGCGCTGGGCGACGACGCCACGCTTTTCGAGGCGGGTGAGGAGGGTCGCGACCGTCGTGTGCGCGAGACCTCGGGCGGCGGCGAGGTCGGCGACGACTTCGGCGGTGGCCGCTTCGCCGCGATTCCAGAGTACGCGCATTACCGCGAGCTGCAGATCGGAAAGCTGGGTTTTGCGCTGTCTCTTCGCCATGTCGTTTCGCCGCTCCCGAAATCGTTACTACAGATGTAGTACGACAACTGTAGTCGGAAGGTTTCAGACTGTCAAGCAGCGTCGGCAGGATTTTCAGTCTTCTGGATACGCAGCTCTGCAGGAGGCGGTTCTGGGGCAGTGCCGGTCAGGGTTCAGCGTTACTGTCTTCGGCTGTCGACGGCCACCGGGCGGTGGGCGACGACGCGATCGCGACCCTCGGCCTTGGCGCGATAGAGAGCCGCGTCGGCGTGGGCGAGGGTGCTCTCCAGGCTGCGCTCCAGCCGATGTTCCGCCAACCCGAAAGAGAGGGTGACGGGCAGGGCGACCGCGCCGATTTCGAGCGGCTGAAGGGCGACGCTGCGGCGGATCGACTCGGCGACCTGCGTCCCGCCGTGGGTGTCGGTCTCGGGCAGCAGCAACACGAACTCTTCGCCTCCCCAGCGTCCGACCAGGTCCTGACCGCGCAACGAGCCGCGCAGCAGTTTCGCGAGCTGCTGCAGCGCGATATCGCCGGCGGCGTGTCCGTGCAGGTCGTTGACCCGTTTGAAATGGTCGGCGTCGGCCATCACGACGCAGAACGACTTGCGCGATCGCCGGCCGCGCTCGATCTCGACTTCGCCCATCTCGAGGAAGCCCCGGCGGTTGAGCAGCCCGGTGAGAGCATCGGTTCGCGAAACCTCTTCCAAGCGGGCGTTCGCGGCCTGGAGCTCGAGCGTGCGCTGCTCGATGCGGGTCTCGAGGTCGCGCCGCAGCTCGCCCAACTCCCGATAGTCGCGGTCGAAGCGATTGCTGAGCGACCTTGCCGAGGCCACGAAGAGGACGATGAAGCCGACCAGCGCCAGGTCGGGTACCTGCGGCAGCCAGCCGAGCAACATCGCGAGGTCGGCGAGCAGGAAGAGAATGAGGACGAAAATGCCGCGGGCGACAAGGCGCGACTCGGGGTCGCCTCCGCGTCCGGTGTTGAATGAGCGCGCCAGCGCTCCGAGGAGCAGGAGGCCGCAGGCAAGGATCGCCACCGGGAGCGGCAGTCCGGCGTAGAAGGGCAGCGGCGAAACCGCGAGTGCGAAGAGCTGCAGCAGGCGCGCGAAGCCGCCGGTCGGCCGGCGCCCGAGCGACACGACCAGCTCGTAGATGCAGACCGTCGCCGCGGCAACGGCAAACTGATTGATCGCGGCGAGCAGAGTATTGCTCGCCGGTTCGATACGGCGCAGGAGGAAACCGGTGATGTCGACGGCCAGAGCGAAGGAGCTCGCACCGGCCAGCCAGAGGTAACCCAGCCGATCGCGTCGGCGCAGCCAGAGGTCGAGGTGCGCCGCCCCGAAGAGCAGGTAGAGACCCGCCCCGAAGGCGTCGAGCAGCTCGGCTAGGGAGGCCACGTGACGCATTATCCGGTGCCGGCATCGCGGACGCCAGCCGGGACGGCGTCGGGTGCCGTTCGGTGCAAAGATGGCGGCGGGCACGGCACTTGGGCCGGCACCACCTGGGGGTTCGCGATGCCACCGAGCAAGTCCAACCTTTGGTTCTCGAATCTCGCCAAGCGGACGGCGCGGGCGTCTGGCCGCCCTGCGGCTTTCATGCTGGCGGCCGGGGTCATCCTCGCCTGGATCGCGACCGGCCCGCTGTTCGGCTACAGCGACACCTGGCAACTGGTGATCAATACCAGCACCACCATCGTGACTTTCCTGATGGTCTTCCTGATTCAGAACACCCAGAACCGCGATTCCGAGGCGGTGCAGATCAAGCTCGACGAGCTCATCCGCGTCGTCGAGGGGGCACACAATGCGCTCCTCGACCTCGAAGAGCTCGAGGAGCGCGATCTCGATCGGATCCGCAAGGGCTACTCGGACCTCGCCAAGGCGGCACGCGAACGGCTGCGGGAGGGCATTGCCGACACCGGGCGCGGCGAGGTGAATTCGGAATCCTGATCAGATTGTGGATAGTTGTCGCGGACGGCGGAGGGCGGGCGCGTCCGCGTCGAGCTGCCAGACGCCTGTCGCGCTATCGTTCCGAAGTCAGCGCCGTCGTCGGGGGGAGCATGGGCAAAGGGCGGTTGGAGGCTTTCAGCGACGGGGTGATCGCGATCCTCATCACGATCATGGTGCTCGAGTTGCGGGCGCCCCACGCTCCCGATCTCGCTGCGCTCCGCCCTCTGCTGCCGGTCTTCATGAGCTACCTCCTGAGCTTCGTCTACCTCGGGATCTACTGGAACAATCACCATCACATGCTCCACCTCGCGGCGCGGGTGAACGGCAGCGTGCTGTGGCCGAATCTCCATCTGCTCTTCTGGCTGTCGCTCGTGCCGTTCGTGACCTCGTGGATGGGTGAGAACCCGCGTGCCGTGGTGCCGACTGCGCTCTACGGCGCGGTGTTGCTGATGTCGGGCGTCGCCTACTTCTTCCTGGCGCGCGCGCTCGCTCGTCTGCACGGCGCCGACTCGAAACTGGCGCGGGCACTCGGCAAGGACTTCAAAGGAATTCTCTCGCTCGCGCTCTACGCCGTCGGGATCGCGCTCTCTGCCTTGGACACCCGGCTCGCGCAGGCGATCTTCGTCGGCGTCGCGATTCTCTGGATCGTTCCTGACCGGAGAATGGAGCGAGTGCACGACAGCTGAAGCGGGCGAGAACTTCAGTCGCCCCCCGCCGTATCTCCTGGAATCCTGCCTCCCCTTGCCGGGAAACCGATTCCCAAGGAGAAACCATGAAACTGAAGCACGCTGTCGCCACCGCCGCAGTCTTCACTCTCACCGCCCTTGCCGGTGCCTCCGCAGCCTTCGCCCAGTCGCCTCCGCTCGCCGTGCCGCAGCCCTCTCAGGCCGCGACCGTCTCGCAGACCGTCGGCCTCACCGAGATCACCATCACCTATCACCGCCCGCGCGTTCAGGGGCGCGAGGTCTGGGGCAAGCTCGTGCCGTACGGCGCCATCTGGCGCGCCGGCGCGAACGAGAACACCACGATCGAGTTCTCGACGCCGGTGAAGATCGAGGGCCACGACCTTGCCGCCGGGCGCTACGGATTGCACACCCTGCCGTCGGCCGGGACCTGGCAGCTGATCTTCTCCGCCGTCGACACCAACTGGGGGAGCTTCGCCTACGACGCCAAGGAGGATGTGCTGCGCGTCGAGGTCCAGCCGGAGACCGCGCCAAACGAGGAGGCGCTCGCCTACACCTTCGACGACGCCACCGCCCGCGAGACCACGATCGCCCTGCGCTGGGAGAAGCTCCGCGTGCCGTTCAAGGTCACTGTCGACACTCCGGAGATCGTCTATCAGAGTCTCAAGCGGGAGCTGCGCGGTCTGCCGCAGTTCTTCTGGCAGCCGTGGAACCAGGCGGCGACGACTCTCCTGACCAGCAAGGTCCACCTCGACGACGCCATGGCCTGGGCCGACAAGTCGATTGCCATTCAGAAGAACTTCGCCAACAGCTTCACCAAGGCGAGGTTGCTAGGCGAGAAGGGCGACGCCGCCGGAGCGAAGAAGCTCATGGACGAGGCACTCCCCGGAGCGAACGAGGTCGAGCTCAACGCCTACGGCTATCAACTGCTTGGCGGCGGTAGCGCGGCCGACGCGGTGGCGATCTTCCGCGAGAACGTCAAGCGCAACCCGAAGTCATGGAATGCGCAGGACAGTCTCGCCGAAGCCCTCGTGGCTCTCGGCAAGAAAGATGAGGCGACGGCAACGTACCAGAAGGCGCTGGCGATGGCCCCCGAGGCACAGAAGGCGCGCATCCAGGGAGTCCTCGACGGATTGCAGAAGTAGGCTCGAGGGTCTTCACCTCGCGCTTCGTCCAGCCCTCTCGTAGACTGGTAGGGCGTGGACGAAGAGTTCGAGTTGACCTGCCCCTACTGCGGTGAAACGGTCGAGGTCTTTCTCGAGTCCGACCTCGCCGGGACGCTCGTTCAGGATTGTGAAGTCTGTTGCCAGCCCTGGCTGTTGCGGATCTCGGGCGAGGGCGCCGAGCGGTCGGTCACGGTGACACGCGCCGACGGGTCGGACTGAAAGGGAGTCGTGCCGAATCCGCGCCTGCCTTCGATCCGCTGGTACCGCTGGCTGGGGCTTGCCGTGCTGACCGCCGCGATCGTCAGTCTCCTGACCGCGATCGCCGTGGAGCTCGCGTCGCCCGGCGCGCCGGGGAATCGTCCGATTTTCTGGGCCGCCGGCGCCAGCTGTTTCGCCTGTCTCGTCTTGCTCCCCGTCCTGCTCGTACGTGCCATCCGCGTCCGCGGTCTGGTGCGCAAGCAGTGGAGGCTGGTGATGATGCGGGCGATCTGGGGCGGTCCGTTCGGCACTCTGGGAGCGCTCTGGGATCTCTGCGCGAGCCCGGACGAAGTCGCGCCACGCGCCGAATGATCCTGCGCTCACGAAAGCCTTTGTTCCACATACCGCTGACGGCTGTCTCAGTTAGGCGTGAGGCCCCTTCCCCTTCTCCGCGCTCCATCTGCGCCCGCCTCCGGCAACGGTCCGGCGATCGCGCCGATTTCCGGCCCGCCCGCAGG
>JBDSRU010000538.1:0-4940 GCA_039929145.1 Thermoanaerobaculia bacterium | reverse complement strand
CGTTGCATCGCAGCCCAATGCGCGCGGCCGCCGGCGCACATTTTCGTTGCCGCGGCGCCTCCCCACTCTCACCAAACCGGCTTTCCTGCACCTGTCTACTGGAGGGGGAGCGGTCGGACGGGAATGTTGTCGGGGCGAGCGGGCTGCGGTGCAACAAGCGCGCCCATCGAGCGTCGAAGCCCCGAATGTCGAAACTGCCACCACCGGTCTGTAGCCTTTGAGCCCCGGCAACATTCCCGTTCGGCCGCTCTCCCGACCGCGACGAGGCTGAGCCCGCGACCGACCCATTGGCCAATGCCTGGGACACACACGGAGGACACACACCTACCAGCGTGGGTAGGTGTCCTCGGTGTGTGTCCTCGGTGTGTGTCCTCGGTGTGTGTCCCGTTAGTAGGATGGGCCGATGACTCCGGCCTCCCGCAAGCTCGCCTGGATTGCGATGCTCTACGCCGCGCAGGGATTGCCGTACGGCGTCGTGCACAAGATCTGGCCGGTCTACTTCCGCGCCCACGGGGTGTCGCTGAAGGAGATCGGGCTGATGAGCCTCCTGGCCCTTCCCTGGTCGTGGAAGCCTCTCTGGGCGCCGCTCGTCGACCGCTTCGGCCCGCGCCGGGCGTGGATCGTCCCCTGTCTCGGCGCCCTGGCGGCCATCTCCTTCATCATGCCGATGCTGCCGGCGGAGAAGGTCGGGCCTTTGCTTACCGTCTTCCTGCTCGTCTTCACTCTCGCCTCGGCCACCCAGGACATCGCGATCGACGCCTGGGCGGTCGACGCCGCCACCGACAAGGATCTCGGCTGGATGAACGGCGTGCGCGCCTCGGCGTTCCGCGTCGCGGTGATCGCTACAGGCGGCCTCGCGCTGCTGGTCGCCGATCGCAGCGGCTGGCCGGCGGCCTGGGCGGTCGTCGGCGTTCTCTTTGCCGTGCTCGCCGTCGCAGCGCTCTTCCTCAAGGACGGCGAACGCGCCCTCTCGGCGTCGGGAGAGAAGCGCTCCGCGCGCGATCTCGTGCGCTCGTTTCTCGCCTGGCTGCTGCGCAAGGAGATGCTGCCGGTCGTCCTCTTCGCGCTGCTCTTCAAGCTCGGCGATCAGGCGATCGCCCGCATGACCGAAACCTTCTGGGTCGACCGAGGAATGAAGCTCACCGAGATCGCCCTGGTGGCGAACACTCTCGGTCTCGTGCTGACCATCGCCGGCGCGCTGCTCGGCGGCCTGTGGATCTCGCGTATCGGCCTCTTCCGCGGTCTGCTCTGGATCGGCCTCCTGCAACTGGCGTCGAACCTCGTTTACGCCGCGGTGGCCGGCTTCGATCTGCCGCGCAGCAGCATCTTCTTCGCCTCGGCGTTCGAGAACTTCACCCAGGGCCTGGGAACCGCCGCCCTGCTCTCGTTCCTGACCGCCTGCTGCCGCAAGGAAAACGCGGCGACCGAGTACGCGCTGCTCTCGGCCCTCTTTGCCTTCTCGAGGGAGATCGCCGGCGCCGCATCGGGGTTCGGGGCGGAACGAATGGGCTACGCCGGTTTCTTCGCCTTCACCGCGCTCCTCGCCATCCCGGCTCTCGGGCTCCTTCCCTGGCTCAAGCCGCAGATCGCAGCCGCCCACGCCCAGCCCGCCGGCGCTGGCGGCGGCACGCCCCCGGCGATGGACCTCGACTAGCCGCAGCGCTCCAGAAGTTCCGAACAGGCGGCGCTCCGCTCCGCCGCAGACAAGGAACGACGATCGAGCGCCACTTTCCCTTCGAGACCGAAGGCCACGGCGTCCAGGCCAGCGAACGCGAAGCAGCACCCCTTTAATGGAAGCCTTTACCCTTTACTGAAAGCTTCGCTTTTTATACTGAAGTCTATTTGACTTGATAAACTGCAGTGGATTCGCCCGAACCGTTCCTCCCGGAGGCTCCCCTGCAAGAGATTCGCGACTTCCTGCATCTCCTCTTTTCGGTCGAAGGGCTGACTCGTCTCATCCAGTGGGGCGGGCTCGCCGGGTTGATCGTCATCATCTTCGCCGAAACCGGGCTGCTCATCGGTTTCTTTCTGCCGGGCGACACTCTCCTGCTCACCGCCGGCCTCCTTTCGGCCGCGACGGGCAAGCCAGACCTCGCGATGATGCTGATCGCGCTCTCGATCGCGGCAATCCTCGGCGATTCGACCGGCTACCTCATTGGCAGAAAGGCCGGCCCGGCACTCTACAGACGCGAGGATTCGCGTTTCTTCAAACAGGCGCACCTGCAGCGCGCCAAGGCCTTCTACGAGCACTGGGGAGGGATCACCATCGTCCTGGCGCGCTTCGTGCCGGTGGTGCGCACCTTCGCGCCGATGGTTGCCGGCATCGCTGGCATGAACTACCGCCGCTTCGTGATGTTCAACATCGTCGGCGGCATCCTCTGGATCGTTTCGATGACCCTGGTGGGCTACTTCTTCGGCCAGATCCCGTTCGTCCAGAAGCACCTCGAGAAGATCATCCTCGGCGCCCTCCTCGCCCACGTCCTGATCATCCCCGTCGTCGCGACCGTCTTCAAGAAGATCCGCCTGCGCAAAGCGAGCTGAGGAACGAAGGACCGGCGCATCCGCGACCCCGAAGGTCCCGAATGCGCCGGAGGATGGTTCGCAGGCTCGGACTCAGTCGCAGGGCAGAGCTTCGATGCTGGCGACGGTGTCGAAGAGCTGGTTCAGCGGGTTGTGGATCGGGAACTCGTGGCCGTTGGCTTCGTCGCGGACGATGATGTCGACCTCGACGTTGGTCAGGCCCGAGGCGTAGACCCAGTAGTAGCCGTTAAAGGCGCAGCCGTCGATGACCTTCACGGTGGCTTCGATGTTGCCGGACGAGAAGAAGGTCATGTTTCCAGCCTCGTTCGAGAGCTCCGTGACACGCGCCGCGCCGGTCGCGCCGGCTGCCGTTTCATAGGTGGCGGTCACCCGGAAACGATCGCCCAGAAGACAAAGTGCGGTCGAGGACGGCAGGCAAGGGCCTTCGGTGAGCGCCACCGCCAGGCCCGTGACCAGCGGCGAACCGGAGATTGCGCCGCGGGCGCTCGCGCGACCGTTGTCGAGGTCCACGCGATAGAGCTGGGTTCCGGAACCGCCGTCGAACGCGGCCCAGCCGGTGCCAGTCTGCGACGAAATGTCGAAGCCGGCGAAACCGCCTATCGCGCCAAAGTCGATCTCACCGATCGTGTTGAGGGTGCCGTTGTTGGGCGGCAACTGCGTCGCGAGCACCCCCATGCCGAAGTCGAGATCGTAGAGCACGGTCGTCGTCGCGCCGCCCAGACTGTTGGTGTAGGCGACTCCGAGGACCGAGGGTACCTGACCCGCATTGACATCGCCCACGGCGAAGGCGAGGTTCGTGTCAGTCGCCGCCAGAGCGCCGGTGTCGGGGTGGCGGCGGATGTTGGAACCGTTGTCGCTGACGATGCGGATCCGATCGACGGTCGGGTTGAAGTCCATGCCGAACCGGCTGCCGGAAAGGGCGACGGCGATACCTACAGGCGTCGCCACGCCAGTCAACGGAGCGATGCGGTAGAGCTGACCGTTGCTCCCGAGACCGTAGAGTTCACCGGTCGCGGGACGGAAGTCGATCCCTTCGAGCGTCTCGCCGCCGGCCATGCCGGTGACGGCGAGGTTCGAAAGCAGCGTTCCCGGGGCCGAGCTCGAGAAACTCTGCAGTCGTGATGTCGTCGAAACGTAGATCGTCTCGGCGACCGCCACGGTGGCGGTACCGAACGCAAAGAGAACAAAGGTGACAAGGCGCGCAATTCGCACGGGCATTCCTCCAAAATAAAAAACGGAAGGTTGATCCTTCCGTCTTCGGGGATACGCCCCCAAGCGCAGTGCCGGACTTCGAAATCGACCGAATGGCCAAAGTCCGCTCTCGCGGAGTGGAATGCACCGCAGGTCTGCGCCGTGGCGCGCGCGAGCCGGCCAGCCTCGTGCCGGCGGCTCAGCTCGCCTTTCTCACCCCGCGCAATTGCGATGGGCGAGCGACTTCGATTGGAGCGGTCGGAGCGGTCGGAGCGACCGGAACCACCGGAACGAGAGCGAAGCGCTGCAGGACCTGTTCGAAGCGTTCGGCCACTGCGCGCGCGCCGCGGGCGTTGGGATGGATCTCATCGGCCCACTCGCTGCCGACGGCGCCGCGGGTCTCGACGCGGTGAAAGCGGGTCGGGACCTCGCCGGTGAGCGTGTCGAGCACAGCGCAGAACCGATCGAGGAGCAAGCGCGGGATCTCGCGCTCGAGCGGACTCCCGGCGGGGTACCCCTTGGCCGCGAAGGCCGGGCGCAGCCAGGGGCCGACACTGCGGCCGCCGAGAAGGCGCGCCTCTTCGCACGACGACACCGGCAGGTCGTAGGAGTTCACCAGGACCTTGAGGTCGGGGCCGTCGTCGAGGACCATGTCGATGAGCTCGCGATAGCAGTCCTCGATCTGGCGCAGTCTCCGGGCGAGCCGCTTCTCCACCAGAGCTTCGGCCGCCGCGATACCGGAGCGGTAGGGTTCGAGCAACGCCCCCAGGTCGGGGCCGAGGAGGTCGTTGCCGCCGGCCGAGAAGAGCAGGGCGTCGACCGCATAGCGCTGCAGAATCTCGTTCAGGAAGGCGCGCTCGCCGCCGGTCATCACGCCGAGGATATCGTCCTGGGTGCGCTCGAGACGCAGCAGCGACCAGTCGCGCTGCAAGGCGGCCTCGCCCTTCTTGTCCGGCTTGTCCCTGCCGGGAAGCGGGGCGTCGAGGAAGTCCATGACGTTCTTCTCGTGCGGGTAGGAGAACCAGGAGTCCCCCTGGCTCACCACTACGGGCCAGTCCGGGTTCTCGCGGATCGAGCGGTCGAAATCCCTCTGCCAGGCACGCCGATAGGCCATTTCAAAGTCCCTCCCTACCTATCTAGTTGCCTGACCCCCCTCGAAATGTGACAACTACGGATGAAAAACTGCAAAAAACTCTTCTGAAAGGCAA
>JBDSRU010000537.1:0-6285 GCA_039929145.1 Thermoanaerobaculia bacterium | reverse complement strand
AGTCCACGACGTAAGTAAAACAGATCGCGGCGCCAGGATCGAACTGCTGGTGAAGATCGTCGGACCGGGGACGCGCTCCCTGGCGGCCAAGCGTCCGGGCGATCGCGTCGCGGTGCTGGGGCCGTTGGGTCAGCCGTTCGGAGTCGCCGGGACCGATACCGCGGATAACCGGCCGGTGGCGCTCGTCGCTGGCGGGGTCGGATCGGCGCCGCTGCTCCTGCTGGGGCGGCGTCTCCTCGCCGAGGGCGTCACCTTCGACTTTTTCTATGGCGGGCGCGGTAGCCTCGATCTCGCTCGCTGCGCGGCCTTCGAAGACCTCGCGCGGGCGAGCGGTGGCGAGCTCTTCGCGACCACGGAAGACGGCACCGCGGGCGAGCGTGGCCTGGTCACCGCGCCGCTCGCCGAAAGAATGGCCGCCGGCCGGTATCGCAAGATCTTCTCCTGCGGCCCGATGGGCCTCATGAAACGTCTCGCCGAGCTCTCCGCCGAACACGGAGTACCTGGCGAGGCGGCGCTCGAAACGCCGATGGGCTGCGGTTTCGGTGCCTGCCTCGGCTGCGCTGTCGAGCTCGTGGACGGGCGCATCGCGCTGTGCTGCAAGGACGGCCCGGTCTTCGCCTGCGACGCGGTGAAGTGGTGAGCGCGCCGGGCTCTGCCGGCCCGGTTCAACCGCCGGATCTCTCGGTCCAGCTGGGTGGCCTCCGTCTGCCGAATCCGATCCTCACCGCGAGCGGCACTTTTGGATACGGCCTCGAATTCGCGCATCTAGCCGCGCTCGACCGCCTCGGTGGTCTCGTCACCAAGGGGCTCTCGCTCGAGCCGCTCAAGGGCAACCCACCGCCGCGCATCGGCGAGCCGCGCGGCGGGATGCTCAACTCGATCGGGCTGCAGAACATCGGCATCGAGAAATTTCTCGCCGAAGTTCTGCCGGGCCTCGGGAAGTTTCCGGCCCAGGTGGTGGTCAATCTCTTCGGCTACGAGTTCGACGACTATGCCCGCCTGGCTGAGCGCGTCGATGCCTTTCCTGGCGTCGCCGCGGTCGAGCTCAACGTCTCCTGCCCGAACGTCACCAAGGGGGGCATCGAGTTCGGCCACGATCCGGTGCTCCTCGAACGCCTGGTGCGCAGCGTGCGCGGCGTCACGGGGAAGCCGATCGCGGTCAAACTCTCGCCGAACGTGACCTCGCCGGTCGAGATCGGCCTGGCGGCGAAGGCGGGCGGGGCAGACATTCTCTCGGCGATCAATACCGTCCTCGGCATGGCGATCGATCCGTGGACGCGCCGTCCGCGGCTCCACACTACCCGCGGTGGACTCTCCGGTCCGGCGATCCGGCCGATCGCGGTGCGCATCGTCTACGATGTCGCGCGCCGGGTGGGCCTGCCCGTCATCGGCATCGGCGGCGTGGAAACGGTCGACGACGTCATCGAGTTTCTCCTCGCCGGCGCCTCGGCCGTGCAGGTGGGTACGGCGCTCTTCCGCAATCCGCGGACGGCCGAGACGCTCGTCGACGGACTCGCTGCGCGGCTGGTGGAAATGAAGGTGGACCGGGTTTCGGACCTGATCGGCGGCGTTCGACCGTGGAGGGAGTCATGACCGTGGAGCGAGCGGCAGTTCTGGATCAGGTGGCGGTGGCCCTCGACACTCACGACCGCGCGACCTTCGAGCGTTGGTGCAGCTTCTTCGGGCCGCGCGTCGGTGTTCTCAAAGTGGGCCTGGAGGCGTTCGTGCGATGGGGCCCGCCGGCGATCGAGACCGCGCGCCGCCATGCCCGCAGGCTCTTTCTCGACCTCAAGCTGCACGACATTCCCAATACGGTCGCCGGGGCAGTGCGTTCGGCGCGCGAATTCGAAGTCGACTATCTGACGATCCACGCCGCCGGCGGACCGGCGATGATCGCCGCCGCCGCCGAGGCGGCCGGAGACAAGCTGGCGCTCCTCGCCGTGACCGTTCTCACGCATCTCGACGAGGCAACGCTCGAACTTCTGGATCTCCCCGGAGGAAGCGCGCGGCGCGCCCTCGGCTGGGCGCATCTTGCTCGCGCAGCCGGGGCTGCAGGAGTCGTTTCGTCGCCGCTCGAGCTGCCGGCGTTGCGCGCCGCCGAACCCCGGCCGTTCCTCCTGGTTGCGCCGGGGATCCGGCCCGCAGGCAGCGCCGGGGGCGACGATCAACGACGGACCGCGACCGCAGAGGCGGCGATCGCCAGCGGCGCCGACCTTCTGGTCATCGGCCGGCCGCTCACCCAGGCCGTCGATCCGGAGAAGGCACTGGCCGAGCTGGCGCGCGAGCTCGGCGGCAACATGCCTGCCTGAGAGCGCCTTGCGCTTTGGATCCCTTCCGGCGTCCGTCGGTCGAGGCGAAGTCGCGCTCTAGTCGCCGAGCCGGTTACGCAGCTCGGACATCGCCGCGGTGAGCTCGGCGACGGCCGTTTCGAGTCGCGCCAGCCGATCTTCGATCTTTGCCCCGCCGCCTGAGGGGTTCGAGGTGCTGATCTCGGATCGACCGAGGTGTTCCTCGCCCCCGGCTCGATTGCGGGATCCGGCCAGGAGCTCGCGCTCGACCTCGGCCGTGCCGGCAAGATGGATCCAGCGCGTCTCTCGCTGGCCCGGTTGCCGTGGCAGCTCGCGCGCCAGGGCGTCTTCTCCCCCGGAAAGTCGCGCCAGCGCCGTCTCGACGTCGTCAGTGTTCGCGAACGGATGGAGCCGCGCCGTCCTCGCCTTGAGTTCGGCCACGGTCTGCGCGCCGCGCAGCAGGAGGAGGGCGACGAGCGCCGCGGCGCCAGCGGTATCCAGGTGCCAACGGCGATCGAGACAGTGCTCGTAGCGCTCACTGCGGCTGCTGTGGACGCGAAAGACCAGGGCATCGGCGCGCAGCCGGTCGAGCGCCTCGACGACCTGGGTTTCGCTCAGGTCGGTAATCGGATCCCGACTCGTCTTCTGATTGCAGGCTTGCAGGAGGGCGCTCACGGTGAGCGGATACAGATCGGGAGTGGTGCGCTCCTTCTCCATCAGGGCGCCGAGAATGCGCGCCTCCACGCTGTCGATAAGTCGGGTGTAGGCCATGGGATCGCGGCGGAAGCTCGAGCCCCCGAGGGTTACCAGATGAAGATCGGGCGCTCCACTTGAAGGTCGAAGTCCCACTCGTAGGTATAGCCCGGGAACTCCAGCGGCACGGTGAAGGCGGCTTCCATGCGGATCTTGTCGTTGGCCTTCTCGACGGTGACGAGCTTGGGATCCACCGGCAGCTCGAGTTCGTTACCCTTGTTGACGATGCGCTTCTGGAGCACCTCGCTCGGCGTGTTGCCGGCCCACTTCGCCTGCTCGACCATGTAGTCGTAGAGCTCGGACGAGGCGATCTTGACCGGGATGGCTTTCCAGCCGACGAGCACTCCAGCGCCGAGGAGAAGAGTCCACAGGATGCATCCCAGCTTGCCGTCACCCGCCTGCTTCGCGCGATCCGTCATCGAAATCCTCCCCTGCTCAACTGGCGGGAAGTCTAACGTACCTGCCGCAGAATGCGACGCTCGCCGCCACCCGCGTCCGACCGCGACCAGAGCACCGCCACGACGCGCCCCAGGACGTCTTCGTCGGGCACCGGCCCGAAGCGCCGCGAGTCGAAAGAGAGCAGGCGCGCGTCGCCCTCCATCCAGAGAACGCCCGGCGGCAGGACGCCGCCATCCTCCCAGTCGCCGGGCAAGCCTGCACAGCGTTTCACGAACTTCAGGCGGCGATCGAACGGTGGACGAAAGAGGAGCACGTCGCCCCGCTCAACCGGCCGGCGCGGCAAGAGACCGAAGCGCGGTCCGCTGTAGAGGAAGCGATTGACCACGACTTGATCCCCGGGAACGAGCGTCGGGACCATCGATTCGGAGGGCACCGAGACCACTTCGAGCAGAAAGGCGCGCACGAACAGCGCCAGAAGGAGCGCTACGAGGACGCTGCGCGCCAGTGCGAGCGCTCCGCGTTCACGGTGGAGGACGGGGGCGGCTGCTGTTCGCGCGGCGGGGCCGCGGCTCAGCTCGGCAGGTGGAAGGAGCGCGTCCATCGGGTCTTGGTCAGGAACCCGAGGGCGGTATTGGCGAGCTCGCGCAGCTTCGCTGCCGCGCCGCGCCAGGTACCGTCCGAAGTTCCGCCCCCGAACGACCAGTAGATGACAAAGGCGCGGCCCTTGATGTAGTGCGCCGGAACCGTGCCCCAGAAGCGTGAGTCATAGGACAGGTCGCGGTTGTCGCCCATGCAGAAGTAGCTCTCCGGTGGCACAGTGACCGGCCCGAAGTTGTCGCGCAGCCGCTGCTGTTCCGACATGTAGGGGCGATTGAGGAAGGTCCGAGGATCCTTGTGCTCGACGTAGGTGCCGTCCTCGACCTTCTTGCCATTGACGAAGAGCTGCTTGTTGACCACCTGAATCGTGTCGCCCGGGAGGCCGATGAGGCGCTTTACCAGGTCGATGTTCGGTCGCTCCGGCGAGCGGAAGATGACGATGTCGCCACGGCGCGGATCGCGCAACGGCAAGACCGCCTGCTCGAGCTTGCCCATCGTCGGCCCGAAAATAAAGCGGTTGACGAAGAGATGGTCGCCTACCAGCAGCGTGTCTTCCATCGAGCCACTCGGAATGAAGAAAGTCTTGACCACGAAGGTGTTGGTGAACAGCAGAAAGACCGCCGCGATGAGCAGGGCTTCGAGGTATTCGCGGGCGGTGGATCGGTCGGGTGAAGACATCGGCCCTGAAGCCTATCCGATCGCCGCAAGGGATTGCGCCGCCGTCCAGTTCCTTTGACGTCGCCCGTCGGCCGCGTCCCGTCGGCGCCGCGCCCCCGCGGGCACCCTCGCGGGCTTCGAATCGGCCAGTTCGCTTGTCGCCGCGACCCGGGCGCCGATCTCGCGCTCGATGCTCAAACTGTTTGCCTTCATCAACTTGGCGCCTCCCTGCCGGCTGGCAGCGGGCTTGTAACTGGAGCTTCGCGCAGCGCAACAACAACCGGAGAGGAGGCGCCGGAAAAACAGCGAGACCACGAGCAGCTCCGCCATCCATGAACGCAACACGCAGCACAGCCGTCGCAGCAGCACACGACACGCAGGTCAACCGATTCACGACGAAACAGAAAAGGAAATCCAACATGCGACTCCATCGACGCATCCTCTCTGCCGCCATCGTTCTCTGCCTGCTCACCGCCGCGGCACCCCTCCTCGCCGGCGAGGGCAAGACCGTCAACGTCAACACCGCGACGATCGCCGAATTCGTCCTCCTGCCGCGCATCGGGCCCTCGGTCGCTGCCCGGATCGTCGAGCAGCGCGAGAAGAACGGACCGTTCAAGACGCTCGACGACCTGCTGCTGGTGCGCGGCATCGGCGAAGCGACCTATGAGCAGTTGAAGCCCTACGTGGCCCTCGCCGGCGCGACCACGCTCACCGAAAAGGTGAAGTTGCCGCGCGCTCCGAAGGACGCCAAGCAGTCCGAGCCCAAGAACGACAAGCAGGCAGCGAAGAACTGAGCCTGGCGGACGGGTGGAGGCGACTTCGATGCGGAAAGCCGAGCGCGGGTACCAGCTGATTGAGCTCTTGATCGCCATGGCGATTTCGTTGTTGGTGCTCGGCTGGTGCATCCCCCCGCTGCTGTCGCTGGCCGCCGGGCTCCGGGTGGAGCTCGCCGCAGCAGAAGTCGCCTCCGCCTTTCACGTCGCCCGCGCCTACGCCATCCGCTACGACGCCAACGTCGGACTGAAGTTCGAAGTCGCCGCCGACAGCACGGTAACCTGGGCGCTCTACCGCGACGGCGACGGCGACGGGGTGCTCACCATCGACATCCGCTCCGGCGACGACCAGCAGGTCCTGCCGCGCACCCGGCTCGCTCACCTCGGCCGCCAGATCCACTTCGGCTTTCCACCTGGCAAACCGCCGCGCGACCCGGGCGATCCGCGCCGCCGGCTTTCCGGCCTCGAGGATCCGATCCGTTTCAACCGCTCCGACATCGCGGCGTTCAGCCCGCTCGGGACCTCGACGCCAGGCACGGTCTACATAACGGACGGGATGCGCCACCTCTCTGCTACCCGTGTCTTCGGCCGCACCGGCAAGATCTCCTGTCTTGCCTACGACGTGGCACGCGAGCGCTGGCACTGAAAGCGACACCGAGGCGACACCGCAACGGCACTGCGCCGCCCCCGTGTTGCCGCATCGCGGCATGACTTGGCGGGGGAAGGGGCGTAGCTTTCGCCGCCGTGGGAGCTTTCGTCGTCATCACTACCGTAGGCACCGAAGAACAAGCCAATCTGATCGCTTCGGAGTTGGTCGC
>JBDSRU010000536.1:0-2531 GCA_039929145.1 Thermoanaerobaculia bacterium | reverse complement strand
ATGGGATCGAGCGCCTCGATCTCGAGACCAGGTAGCGCTGACGTGGCCGGATCCCTGATCCTCGGCCAGCAAGAGCAGAACACCCTCGCGCAGCTCGCCGACGTCGCCCTGCGCGCTTAACCGGCGGCACTGCTGGCCGACGGGCATCTCGGTTACATCATGGCGACGGGGCGGCATCGCGTTGCTGGACTTCGTCGATGCCTGCTAGGCGACGGCCTCGCCGGCGGCGCGCCGCACGACGAAGACCGACGCTGGCGGCAGATTGATCCAGGTCATGCCCTCGCGGTGGGCCTCGAGACCCAACTCGGCGAGCAGTCCGCGCGCCGCGGGGAAGAAGAGCGAATAGGTGAACTGCACGATGTAGCCGTTCGGCCCGAGCAGCGACAGCATCGCTTCGAGCAGACGCTGCTGCTCTTCGCGTGGTCGGGTCAACATGCCCAGGCCCGAAACCACGACGTCGGCGGTGCCGGGAGGAACTCTCGTGCCGAGGAGAAGCTTCGCTGCATGAGCGGCGTCGCCTTCGATCACCTGAACGCCAGGAAAACGCCGGCGCAGGAGGTCGCAAAAGGCCGGCACCGACTCGACGACCACCAGATCGGGAATGCCGCGCGCCACCAGCGCATCGGTCAGCGCGCCCGTTCCGCCGCCGAGCTCGACCACCGCTCTTGCGCTTCCGACCGCCGCCGCGACCGCCTCCGCCAGCCGCTTGCCGCTCGGGCTGAGCGCCGCGACCGACATCGGCTTGCGCAGCCACTCACGGTAGAAGTGCGCCGTCGCCTCCTTGTCTTCGCGATCCGGAGTACCTTTGGGGCGACGGGACTTCGGCTCGGACATTGAGGGATTCTACGGGATGGGAGCGCAGGCGTTCGTGAAGCGTCCTAGCCGCAGGCCGGGCAGGGCGAGCAGCCGGCGTCGAAGATGATCCTCCAGCTGCCGTCTGCCTGGCGCTGCCAGATCGAGTTGTAGAGCCCCTTGATCTCGATCGGCTTGCCGTCCTTGTCCTTGTCGCGAATCACCCAGGGGCCGCGGGAGAGGCCAAGGCTGCCGTCCGCGGAGAGCTCGACGACGTCGGGGTGCCACTCGAAGTAAGGGCGGTCGGGACCGAAGAAGCCCTTCCAGCCCGCGATCACATCCGCCTTGCCGCGCGTCACCGTCTTGCCGCTCACGAAGACGGTCCCCGGGTCGAGGAGCGCGGCGAAGGCCTCCGGCTTGTCGTCCATCACGGCTTTCGCGAAGGCGATCTCCGCCGCCCGCACTTGCTCGATGCGCGCCGCTCGATCAGCGGTGGCATCGGCGCCCATCAAGACCGCGCTCCCGGCCAACGTCGCCAACAGTCCCAAAACCGAAGCGAGATTCCTTTGCCGCATGGACCATCCTCCTGATTGCCAGATTCGACGCCAACTCGACGTCCTTGTCTCTCATACGGACTGACGGGGAGGGAGTTGCTCGTGACCAGTTCTCATGACCATGGTGTTATTCTTCTGACCATGAGGACCATTGCCGCCGGGGAGTTCAAGGCTAAGTGCCTTCAGATCATGGACGAGGTGGATGACTCCGGTGAGGTCGTGATCATCACCAAGCGCGGCGTAGCCGTCGCGAAGCTCGTTCCGGTCTTCAACAAGGACCCGAACTCGATCTTCGGTTGCATGGAAGGAAGAATGGAGATCGTCGGAGATCTCTCGATTTCGCCCTGGGAGGAAGAGTTTGGCGATCGCGACCCGATCCTCGAGAAGTGGGATCGCTTGAACCAATGATCGTCTTCGACACGCAGTGCTGGATCTGGCTTGCGAAAGGCTCGAACAAGATGTCGAAGCACGCCAAGTCGGCGGCCATCCGGGCGGCCAAGAACCGGAGCGGCCACGTGTCAGCCTACTCGCTGTGGGAAGCGGCCTGGCTACATCGCAAGCAGAAACTTCAGATCTCGGATCCGGTCGACGTCTGGCTCGGGAGCCTGATCGTCGACACCTGGGTGGAAATCGAACCGCTTTCGGAGCGGATCTGCCTCGAGGCCGCCAGGTTTCCGCTGGACTTTCCGAGCGATCCGGGCGACCGCCTCATCGCGGCCACCGCGAAGATCCTTGGCTGCCCGCTCGTAACTTCTGACGAACGAATCCGCGACGCCAGGGTCGTCGAGACGATCTGGTAGGAAACGAATCCGCCCTCAGGCGACGGTGACCTCGGGGCAGAGGTAGACGTCCTGGATGGCGTTGAGGAGCGCCACTCCCTCGGCGCGCGGACGCTGGAACGCCTTGCGGCCCGAGATGAGACCCATGCCGCCGCCGCGCTTGTTGATGACCGCTGTCCGCACCGCCTCGACCAGGTCACTCTCCCCCGCCGACGCGCCGCCCGAGTTGATCAGCCCGATCTTTCCCATGTAGCAGTTCGCCACCTGCCAACGGACATAGTCGACCGGATGATCGCTGACCAGCTCTCCGTAAACCCTCTTGTCGGTCTTGCCGAATTTGGGGAGGAAATTGTAGCCGCCGTTCAGCGTCGGCAGCTTCTGCTTGATGATGTCCGCGCCGAGCGTC
>JBDSRU010000535.1:0-3550 GCA_039929145.1 Thermoanaerobaculia bacterium | reverse complement strand
GGTGGCCGACTTCCGTCTCTCGACCGATACCGAGCGCACCGCGGATGAATACGGCGCGATGCTTCTGCCGCTTTTCGGACGCGCCGGACTCGACCCGGCGTCGGCCTCCGCCGTCATCGTCTCGTCGGTGGTGCCGCCGCTCAACACAACCCTCTCCCGCCTCTCCTCGGAGTTCTTCGGGCGGCCGCCGCTCTACGTTGAACCCGGCATTCGCACCGGCATGCCGATCCGCTACGACAATCCGGCGGAGGTGGGGGCGGACCGGATCGTCAATGCCGTGGCGGCGCGGGAGCTCTATGGCGCGCCCGTCGTGGTGGTGGATTTCGGAACGGCGACGACCTTCGACCTGGTCAACGCCGCCGGCGAATACGCCGGCGGGATCATTGCCCCGGGGATTCTGATCTCCGCCGAGGCGCTCTTCGCGCACGCTTCGCGGCTCTATCGCGTCGACGTTCGGCGGCCAACCGAACTCATCGGCAGGAATACGGCCGGAGCGATGCAGGCCGGAATCTACTTCGGGTACATCGGGCTGGTCGACGGTATTCTGGAGCGCCTGCAAATCGAGGTGCCAGGGCTGCGCGAGATCGTCGCGACCGGGGGGCAGGCGGAGCTCATCGCCTCCGGCTCGCGCTTCATCCGCAAGACCGAGCCCCTCCTGACGATGATCGGCTTGAAGCTGATCTATGAACGCAATCGCGCCTGACAACCCGCCCTCGGCCGAGGACCACGCCTACTTCCTGACGATCGAGCGCACTTTCCTCGGCCTGAGGAAGAAGGCGGCCCTGCTTACCGCCGCCGACTGGCAGGAGGCGCAGGGCTGGCACCGCCAGGGAATTCCGATCGAGCTCATTCAGGACGTCATGGAGAAGCTCTTCGAGCGCCAGCAGGCGAAGAAGGGTCGCACGATCTCGGGCCTGCGCTATTTCCGCGCTGCGGTCG
The DNA here is from genome assembly GCA_039929145.1 of Thermoanaerobaculia bacterium. GTDB lineage: Bacteria > Acidobacteriota > Thermoanaerobaculia > Multivoradales > JAGPDF01 > JAGPDF01. Next base: position 2,611 of record JBDSRU010000535.1, on the reverse strand, counting down.
AGGCGGCTTGGGAAGAAATGCTGGCGCTTCGCGCGGGCGGGCGCGCTGAAGAGGTGACACCGCTGCCTGTGGGCTCGCGGCTGGCGAATCTCGCCGCTGCACTGCCGGGCGCGCTCCCGCACCGCCAGCGCTGGAACGACGAGATCGGCGCCCTTGCCGCGCGCGGCGCTCCAGCGAGCGAGGTCGAAGTGGCTCTACGGACTCTCGATGCCATCTTCCTGAGGACGCTGCGGGAGGGTCTCGCAGCGGGGGAGCGCCACGACCTCGCCGTCCAGGCCGAGCGCGCACTGGCGCGATTGCGCGGCCGACTCGCCGAGGACGAGCTCGCGATCGCCAGCGAGCGTCTGGCCGAGCAGCTCCTGCGCCGACACTTCGACGTTCCAGTCCTGTCCCTGTTCTCGCCTGAAGCCCGCGGCGAGGGCGAGGGGGCGGGCTCGCAATCCAGCTAGAACCTTACGAGCAGGAAGAGATTCGTGGGACTCCGCGAGAAGTCGGAGGCAGATTCCGTCTTCACGGTGTATGAAGACAGCACATGCCCCGGCAGCGGTGCCAGCCCTCCTCTTTCTGATCGCGTCCTGGGCCGAAGAGATTCTTCGACCGTCGCCGGTCGGAGCGCTGGCGGTCGGAATGGTTCTCGCGGCGGCGCTCGGCGGCCGCGCCGGGGTCCGGATTGCAGCGCTCTTTCTTGGTCTCCTGAGCGCTCGGCTGCAGCCCGCCCCGCGCCTCGAGGGTTTCGACGCCGAGCGCCCGGTCGAGGCGGTCGGACGCATCGCCAGTGAGTGGAGAAGCGAGCCTGGGGGCGCGAGCGCTCGGCTCGAGGTCGCGCTGGTGAGCCAGGGCCAGCGCCGCTGGATCGAGCCTCCGGCGGCAAGACTGGAGCTCGCTGGCGGTATAGCGCTGCCGGCGCCGGGCAGTCAGGTGCGCCTGCGCGGCCGCATGACGCGCTCCCCTGGACTGGCCAACGCTCATGCGATACCTCCCGGGGGGTACCGGTTGCGCGTCAAGTCGGAGCGCCTGCTGACCGTTGAACGCCCGCCGACTCTCCTGGCGAGAGGTCTCACTCGCCTGCAGCTGACCGTCGCCCGCCCCCTCGTCGAGTGCGCCCGAGGTCATCCGGGTATCGGCTACGCTCGCGGACTCCTGCTCGGCGAGCTCGACGACGTTCCGACGAGAGAGCGGCTCGCCTTCCGGCGAGCGGGCCTCGCCCATCTCCTCGCCGTTTCCGGCATGAACGTCGCGCTGGTCGCCGGTGTCGCCGCAGCCCTGGGTTCCTTCTGCGGCCGCCGGGCGAGGCTCGCGCTCGTCAGCACTGCGGTCCTGATGCATCTCGCTCTGGTCGGTCCCGTACCCTCGCTGCTGCGGGCGACGATCATGGCGGCGGTGGCTCTCCTGGGGCTCGCTCTCGAGCGGCGCGCGCTCGCCCTGCAATCGTTGGCGCTCGCTGCCGCCGCCATGGCGGCGATCGACCCGCGGCTGGTCCGCGATCTCGGCTTCTGCCTCTCCTGTTCGGCGACCTTCGGCCTGGTGGTGCTCGCTCCCACGATGCTGGCGGGCTGGCCTGTCCGCCGCCATGCGCTGGCGCAGGCACTCGCCGTCTCGTGGTCGGCACAGGCGGCGACGCTCCCCTGGGCGCTCGCCGCGTTCTCCTACATCTCTCCAGCAGCGCCGCTGCTCAACTTGCTCGCGGTGCCGCTCGCGGGACTGCTGCTGGTCGGAGCGCTGGGCTGGATCGCACTCGCTCTGCTGGCGCCTGGAGTGCGCGAGGTCGCTGCGCTGCCACTCGATCTTCTGGCAGCGCCCTTCGCCTGGCTGCCGGCGCTGCCGACCGGCCCGTGGTTCTGTCTCCCCCTTCCCGCCTCGTGGGCCGTCGGGTGTCTGCTGGCCGGGCTCGCCCTGGGCGCTTCCCGGAGCCCGCGCGCTGTCCGCAACGCGCTGCTGCTGGCGCTTCTCCTGACGGCCTCGCCTCCTCCTCGAGCCCCGGAGCGGCCGGAGGTCGAGTGGGTCGTGGCCGATGTCGGGCAGGGAGACGGAATGCTGCTGCGGCTGGGCGATAGCGCGGTGCTCGTCGACGGCGGAGGAGGAGCAGGGTTGCGGCGCGGCCGGGACTTCGCGGCGCAGGTCTGGCTGCCGCTCCTCGCGGAACGAGGTATCACCCGGCTCGACGCGGTCATCGTCAGCCACGGCGACAGCGATCACTGCGGCGGGCTGATCGACGCCGCGAGCTATGTTCCGATCGACGAAGTCTGGGCTGCTCCCGAGCTCATGGCGAGCGCTTGTGTCGGCGAGCTCCTGGCGCTGTCGCGCGCCACCTTCCGCGGCCTTGTCGCGGGTGACCGCGCGCGTCTGGGCGGGCTCGGCTTCGAGGCGTTGGGACCACAACGGGAAGGCTCCGGAAAGGACAACGATCGCTCTCTGGTCCTGCTCCTGGAAGCCGAGGGTCGCCGCCTGCTGCTCACGGGCGATGTCGAACGAAGCGGGGAGATCGCGCTCCTGACCCGCGCGCCGCAGGCGCTGCGCTGTGACCTGCTCAAGGTTGCCCACCATGGCTCGGCCTCCTCGTCCGAAGCGGCGTTTCTCGAGGCCGCCCGCCCGCGTATGTCGGTCACCTCCT
>JBDSRU010000534.1:0-2719 GCA_039929145.1 Thermoanaerobaculia bacterium | reverse complement strand
CGCCGCGCGAGCTCGAGCTCGCGGGGATCACTCATCGCCGGTCCGGCCGCGTGTCGCAGCCGGAAGCCGCGCGCCACTGTCGCTCTCCGGGACGCCCTGCCTCCCGGCGCTGCCCTGATTTCCATGACTGCGCACGAAGTCGACCAGCGCGCGAAGCACTTCCGCCTTGCGACCGAACGGAGCCACCGAAGCGAGCGCGAACGCGAGCAGCTCGTCGGCCAGGGCACGGGCACCCTCGACGCCGAGCAGCTTCACGAAGGTCGCTTTCTCGGCGTCCTGTCCGGCGTCCTTGCCGGTCTCCTCGGTCGTCGCGAGGACATCCAGTAGGTCGTCCTCGATCTGGAAGGCGAGTCCGAGATTTTTCGCGAACGCGCCGATCGCCGCGAGATCGCGGCGGCGCGCGTCGACCGCCATCGCGCCGAGCTCCGCCGCCGCGAGAAAAAGGGCTCCGGTCTTGTGGCTGTGAATGTACTCGAGATCGGAAAGCGTCGAGGAGCCGCTGCCGCTCGCCAGGTCGAGCGCCTGGCCTCCGATGAGTCCCGCGGTTCCGATCGCCTGTGCCAGGTGATGGAGGAGCTCCTCCGGGCTGTAGCGCGAGAGGTGCAGCCGCTGCGACGCTTCGGCCACCAGGCCATAGCCGCGATTGAGCAGCGCGAAGGCGGCGAGAAGAGCCACTTCTTCTCCGAACTCACGGTGCAATGTCGGCCTGCCGCGGCGCAGCTGGGCGTCGTCCATCGCCGGAAGGTCGTCGAGCACCAGCGAGCAGCAGTGCACGAGCTCGACCGCGCAGGCCAGATCCAGGGCGTCATCCGTCGCTCCGCCGAGCATCTCGGCCGCCGCCAGTGCCAGCATCGGCCGCACGCGCTTGCCCGGCGAGAGCACGGCGTAGCGCATGGCGCGATGCACCGGTTCCGGCCGATCGGTCGCGGCGGGAAGCAACGCCGGCAGGCGCACCTCCACCCGCGCCGCGAATGCAGCGAGGCGCGGATCGAGGCGCGACTTCGGCTGGCTCGTGGTTTTCGTCAGGTCAGAAGGACTTGATGGCTTCGTCTTCGCTCTCGAACACCTCGAACACCGTGATCAGCTGGGTGATCTGGAGGATGTCGTTGACCTTGGGCGGCAGATTGACGAGCTTGAGCTTTCCACCGCGATTGGTGACCGTGGTGAAGGCGCTGACCAGCTCGCCGACGCCGGACGAATCGATCGTGGTGACGTCGCCGAGGTTGATCAGCATCTTGACTGCCCGGTCGCCGATGGCCTCGTGCACGGTCTCGCGCAGAACGACGTCGCCCTTGCCGATCGTGACCTTGCCCTCGACTTCCAGGATGATCACGCCCTCACGCTCTCGCTTGTTGATCTTCATGACTCCACTCCTCCTATTGTTCGTTGTGGTTGTTGGTGGCCGGAACCAGCCGCTTGCGCAGCCGCAGTCTCGTGCCCCCCGATGGACCGGACTCGAATTCGACCTCGTCCATGAACTTGCGCATGTAGAAGATGCCCCGGCCGCTGGCGCGAAACTTGTTCTCCGGAGCGAGCGGATCGACGACATCGTCGGGGTCGAAACCCTCCCCTTCGTCGTCCACCCGGATCTCCACTTCTTCGGGCGCGAAGCTCGCCTGGATCTCCACCTGCTTGTCGGGATCCTGGCGGTTACCGTGCTTGATGGCGTTGGCGACCGCCTCGCGCAGCGCGAGACCGATCCAGTGGCGCGCATCTTCCGCGGCGCCGCCTTCGCGGAGCGCATCGTCCACGACCGCCTGCACCAGTTCGATGTTCTCGAACCGGCTGCCGATCGTCAGATGAAGCTCCCGTCCCGGGGTCGAAGTCATCGGTAGAAACCGCGCGGAGTGTAGCAGAACAGTGGGCGGCTCCCGGCCCGCGGGATCTCCATCACCCGGCGCTCAGGGGGCGCCCGGACGGAAGAGCTCGAGGACCGCCGGAATGACCACCAGCAGCTGGATGCCGTCGAAGAGAAAGTGCGCGACGATCGCCGGCCAGATGTTCTGGCGCCAGCGCGTCAGCAGGCCATAGAGCAGCGACAGGAGCGTCACCCCCACGAGCATGATCGGCTGGTCGTAGGAGAGATGGGCCATGGCGAAGAACAGGGTCGAGAGCGCGATGCCGATGCGCGGCTGCAGAAAACCGCGAAAGAAGGTCTCCTCCACCAGGCCGGCCGACGCGGCGATCGCCAGGCGCAGCAGAATCGGCCGCGCGGCGAGCCAGGGAATGACCGCCGGTGGAGCCTGCGGCAACATCTCCTCGCCCGAAATGGCGGCGAGGGCGAGCGCGAACAGCACGACGCCGCAGAGCACGATGAGCCAGGCGCCGACGCCTGCGACCGCGCCGACGGCGAGCTCCCGGCGCAGGTTCGGGGTGCGCAGGCCGAACTGTTCGGCGAAGCTTCGCCAACGCGACACCGGTGCGTCCGCGGCGGCGTTGGCACCTGGTCCGAAACTCTCCCTCGCTGTATCAACCGCTGCCTGGTCCGGGCCCCGGCGCAGCGTCGGAAGCAGGAAGCCGCTCGCCCACCAGCCGACGATCGTCAGCACGAAGAGACCGTGCAGGGAGAAGAGCTGCCAGCTCTGGAGCTGCTCGAGATCGACCTCGCCCTGCCTGCCGATCGATCCCAGGGCGGCGAAGATGCCGACGTAGAAACAGAACCCGACCAGGAGGGCGGCCGCGATGCGACGCACCGGATCCTTGAAACCGGGAGGATCGA
>JBDSRU010000533.1:0-4220 GCA_039929145.1 Thermoanaerobaculia bacterium | reverse complement strand
CGCACCAGACGGCTCGCTCCGCCCTCCGAGCCGACCCACAGCGAGCCTTCACGATCCTCGAAAAGGCTGTGGATATCGTCGTCGGCGAGGCCGTTCGACTCGCGCAGAAGCCGGCAGGGATGCGCCTGCGGCAAAGGGCAGATGCCGACGCCGTTGGCGCTGCCGACCAGGAGATGCTTGCCGTCCCGGGCGAGGAGCAGTGCGTAGAGGTCGTCGTCGGGCAGCCCATCCGACTTCGTCAGGCGGCCGAAGCGTTGGCCGTCGAAGGTCGCCAGGCCGCCAGCGCGGGTGGCGAAATAGAGCATGCCGTCGCGCCCCTCGGCGATCGCCCGCACCGAGTCGTGAGCCAGACCGTCCGCCGTGGTGAAGACGCGGCAGTTGCCGATCCGCCCGCCGGGTTCGAGGGTGCAGCGTGTGACCCCCTGGCCGCGCGAACCGAGCCAGAGCGAGCCGTCGCTCGCCGCGAGGATCGAGTAGACGTAGTCGTCGGCGAGGCCATCGGCGCGCAGGAAGGTGCGGAACTCCTTGCCGTCCCAGGCCACCAGACCGCGGTCGGTGCCGAACCAGAGCACGCCGTGGCGGTCGATCGTGCCCGCCCAGATGGTGCCGGCGAGCGCGCCTCCACGCCCGGCGTAGGAGACGACTTTTCGGCCGTCGTACGAGGCGATTCCGCCGTTGGTGCCGATCCACAGCGTGCCGGCCGCGTCCTCGAGCGTCAAGCGTACGTTCGGGCTCGGCAGGCCGTCCGGAATCGAGAGGGTCGAGAAAGAGACGCCGTCGTAGCGGCACAGTCCCCAGGTCGTCGCGATCCAGAGATAGCCCCGGCGATCCTGCATGACATGCCAGACTTGTGACGCCGCGAGACCTTCTTCGGCGGAGTAGACGGTGAAAGGGAGGCGTTGCGCGACGGCCGCTCGCGGCTCCCCGGCGGCGATCCAGCAGATCGCCGAGAGGCTGGCGAAAAATCGAAGCCGATCGGCGGAAAACGATCGGATTTCCAGTCTCCTTCCTGCGACGGCGCGAATGCGGCTTCACGCTACCACGCCGCGCGCGGCCGGGAGGGGCTCGGCGGCGAGGGAGCCCTTCGGACGTTATTCGGTGGAGACTTTGCCGCCACCGGCGATCGCCGCAAGCAGCGTATGCCAGGCGAGCGTGGCGCACTTGACCCGCATCGGAAACTCCTTCACGCCACACAGCACGGCGAGCTTGCCGAGCGGTTCGATATCGGCCGCGGGATCGCCGGTGACGGCTTTGCGGAACTGCTCGAAGAGCGCCTCGATCTCCCGCGTCGAGAAGCCCTGGATCGCTTCGGTCATGAGCGAGGCCGAGGCGGTCGAAATGGCGCAGCCGCTGCCCTCGAACCTGACCCCGCGAAGCTGGCCGTCGGCTACGTCCACGTCGACCGCGATGCGATCTCCGCAGAGCGGATTGTGGCCTTCGGCGTGACCGGTCGCAGGCTCGAGACGGCCGAAGTTGCGGGGCTTGCGGTAGTGATCGAGCAGGACTTCCTGGTAGAGCGTCTGGAGCTCGTTCATCGGCGGGAGCCTCCGGAGGGGGCAGCGGAGGCGGGCAATCCGAACAGGGTTCGCGCGCCGTCGAGCGCGCGGGCGAGAGCCGCCACCTCCTCGCGCGTGTTGTAGATCGCGAACGAAGCACGCACCGTCGCCGGCACGCCGAACCGGCGCATCAGTGGCTGAGCGCAGTGATGGCCGGCGCGCACCGCGACACCGAAGTGATCGAGCACGGTCCCGAGGTCGTGGGCATGAATGCCCTCGAGGACGAACGAGACGACGCCGGCGCGTTCGCGCGGACGGCCGATGAGGCGGAGGCCCGGGATGGCCTCGAGCTCTCCGAGCGCGGCCTCGACCAGCTCCCGCTCGTGGCTCTCGATCGCCGGCCAGCCCACGGCGCTGACATAGTCGAGCGCCGCCGCGAGACCGATCGCTTCGGCGGCGGCCGGCGTGCCGGCCTCGAAGCGCCGCGGCGGATCGTCGTACGTGGTGCGCTCGAAGTCGACGCTGCGGATCATGCCGCCGCCGCTCTGCCAGGGTGCCATCGCCGCGAGATGCGCGGCGCGGCCGTATAGGGCACCGATGCCGGTGGGTCCGTACACCTTGTGCCCCGAGAAGGCATAGAAGTCGCAGCCCAGAGCGGCGACGTCGATCGCAACGTGCGGTGCGGCCTGGGCCCCGTCGACGAATACCGGCACGCCCTCGGCGTGTGCCCGGCGCACCAGCTCGGCAACCGGCAGGACGGTGCCCAAAGCGTTCGACACATGGGCGAAAGCGGCGAACTTCGTCCGTCCGCCGAGCCGGCGCGAGAACTCCTCCGGGTCGACCTCGCCGCGGTCGTCTACCGGCACGACGGCCAGCTTGGCGCCGCGCTCCTCGCAGACTCGCTGCCAGGGCACGATGTTCGAGTGGTGCTCGAGCTCGGTGAGCAGGACCTCGTCGCCAGGAGAGAGCCGTGGGCGCACGAAGCTCCACGCGACCAGATTCGCCGCCTCCGTGGTGCCACGCACGAAGACGATCTCGTCGGGTGAACCCGCGCCGAGGAAGCCGGCCACCCGACCGCGGGCCATCTCGTAGAGACGGGTCGCCTCGGCAGAGAGCTGATGCACTCCGCGCGCGACCGAACCATAGCTGCAGGAATAGAACTGCTCCATCGCCGCGATCACCTGAGCCGGCTTCTGGGTCGTCGCCGCGTTGTCGAGGTACACGAGCGGGTGATCGCCGATGCGCCGGGCGAGAATCGGGAAATCGGCCCGCAGCCGCCCGCTGTCTAAAGGGGCCGCGGTCACCGCAGTGGGCAAAGCCTCAGACGGCGTCGCGGACGACATCGCCCTGCGGAATCCAGTGGAACAGAAACTCGCGCAGCTCGCGAGCCAGCGCCGGCACCTTGGCGCGCTCGACGAGATCGCTGGCGAAGGCATAGGTCAGCAGGCTCTTCGCCGCTTCGGCACCGATGCCGCGCGAGCGCAGGTAGAAAATGGCGTCGTCGTCGAGCTGGCCGACGGTCGAGCCGTGGGTGCACTTGACGTCGTCAGCGAAGATCTCGAGCTGCGGATTGGTATTGACCAGGGCGTCGTCCGACAGCAGGAGGTTGCGATTGGTCTGCTTGGCGTCGGTCTTCTGCGCGCCCTTGTGGACGAAGATCCGGCCGTTGAAGATCGCTCGCGAGCGGCCGTCGAGGATCCCCTTGTAGAGCTCGTGGCTGTTGCAGTGCGCGGCGACATGATCGACGCGCATGTGGGTATCGCAGAGCTGCCGTCCGTCGACGAGGTAGAGACCGTTCAACGTCGCTTCGCTGCCTTCACCCGCGAGCCGCGCCTGGATATCGTGGCGCACGATCGCACCGCCGAGGGAGAACGAGTGGGTCGAGACGTTCGAGCTCCGCGCCGTGGCGACGGCGAGGGCCGAGAGGTGGTAGGCGGCTCGGCTGTCGCGCTGGAACTTGTAGTGATCGACGATGGCGCTGGGCTCCGCCACGATCTCCGTCACAGGACAGGTGAGATAGACGGCGTCGGTGGCACCGGCGAAGCTCTCGACGATCGTCGCCTGCGAATGCTCGCCGGCGTGGATCAGGGTGCGCGGGAAGCTGACGCCCGCGATCTCCTGGGCCGTCGAGTAAAAGAGCAGGTGGAGCGGCTCGGCGACGACCGCACCCTTCGCCACTTCGACGAAGGCGACCTCTTCGAAGAGCGCTGACGCGAGGGCCGCGAATGGCCGCGTATCGATGCCGGCGACGCTGCCAAGAAGCGCCTCCTCGCGGCTCGATCCGCCGTCCCGCGTGACCGTCAGGCCCGCCGGCAGCGCGGGTGCCGAAAGCTCCGCATCGAAACGACCGTCGACGAATACGAGCTCGACCGTGCCCGCGAGGCGAAAGGCCGCGACGCCAGCAGCGAGAGTTTCGCGGTCGATCGGCTGCGGCCGGCGAAAAGCGGTCTTCGCGACCGCCGCGACGTTGGTGAACCGCCACTCCTCGTCGCGCAGCGTCGGCAACCCCTGGCGGGAGTATTCGTTCCAGCCGCGATCGCGCAGCGCCCGCCGGCCGGCCGGCACTCCGGCATCTCCAGAATTCGCCGAGATCGCGCCGCGGGCGAACTCTCCGGCGAAGAACTCCGCAGCCGGGGCGACGGAAACCTCGGATTTCGTGGTGGCTTCGCTCACGTCGGTGGTCGAGCTCATTGTCCGCACGGGCGAGGCCTCAGGACCGCGCGC
>JBDSRU010000532.1:0-12257 GCA_039929145.1 Thermoanaerobaculia bacterium | reverse complement strand
GTAGACCGTCGTGCCGATGCCTTCGCCCGGCGTGAGGCCGAGATGCGCCAGGGCGCTGCCATCGGTCGAGGTGTACCGGAGATCGCCGTCGGTGGTCCACAGGAGCGCGGGGAGCTGCGCCAGCAGCAGGCGCAGCCGCGTGTCGCGCTCGCGCAGGGCGTCGGCGGCGAGGCGCCGGCGCAACACCAGGGCGATCTGGCCGGAGACGAAGACCAGCAGCTCGAGGTCGTCCGCGGTGAGGCGCTGCTCGCCGTCGTAGCACTGCACGACGATGGCACCCGTCGGTCCGTCCTCGCCGGCGAGAGGAACTCCCATCCAATCGAGCGACGGCGGTCCGACGAGCTCGACCTCGCCGCGATCGGAAAGCTCCGCGCTCTTTTCGTCCGAGGCGAGAAGCGGCTGGCCGGTGCGCAGAACATACTCGGTGAAGCCGCGCCCCAGCGGAGCGGGCTCGGGCGGCGGCTCGAGAGTATCGACGAAGTAAGGGAAGCTCAGGAGCCCGCGCGCCCGGTCGTGCAGGGCGATGTAGAAGTTCTCGGCCGGCATCAGGCCGCGCACCACTTCGTGAATCGCCCCGCAGAGCTCGGGCAGGGCTCCGGCGCCCTGAGCCGCGATGGCGATGCGGTAGGCGGCGTCGCGGACGACCTCGCCGCGGAAGCGCCGGGTGACGTCGCGGAAGCTCCAGATCCGTCCATCAGCGACCCCGTGCAGCATCCGCGGGCGCGACGTTCGCTCGAGAACCCGTCGATCCTTGAAGTGGAGGAGGTCCTCGCTGGCGGCGTCGGGCTGGGCATAGAGCTCCCGTACCTTGGCGAGAAAAGCCTCGGGATCGACGAGCTGGTCGAGGACAAAGGCGAGCGCGCGTTCGTCATCGCGATCGACGAGGATCTCGTGCGGAACTCGCCAGAGCTCAGCGAAGCGCCGGTTGAAGCGCACGATTTTGCCGGCGGTATCGACCACCAGCAGTCCTTCCTCGGTCGAGTCGAGCACCGCCCGCAGGAGCGCGAGCTCCTGGGCGAGCGCAGTCGGATTGGATTCCTCCTCGACGGCGCCGCTTTGGGATTTGTCGGCCATGCCTGGTCCCCTCGGAACTCCTCTCGGGCTGAGGCCGCTTGCGTCGACGTTCGGTCAAGCTGGTGCGGGCCGCGAAATGGTACCACCGGCGCCGTCGAAGGAGACCGCGGCTCGTCCCGCCGACGGGCTCGAAACTGTGCTCAACTGCCGGGCATCGAAGTCCGTGTCGCCGAGCTGTGGAAGCCGTCCGTTCCGGCCGGTCATGGACCGGCTCAGGAAAGAGGTGCGCTTGCAAGGATTCAGGATCAGATTGGAGATCGTCGCTCTCCTCATGGTGTGGCTCGCAGCGTTGGCGACTCCCGGCGCAGCGGTCGAGGCGCCGAGACTCTTCGGATGGGGGCGTATTTCAGCCGGAGCCATCGATGGGCAGCGATCGTTCTTCGACGGCGGTTACGGGAAGTTTCTGGACGGCGAGCTGCCGGAAAGCCCGCGCGCCGAGGCGCTGGTCGGCGAGCTCCGGGTCGGGCTCGAATGGGAGCCGGCGCCAGGCTGGCGTCTTTTCGCCCACGGCACCGCGCGCGGCGACTCGACCTCCGGAGCGCAGGCCTCGGGACTCCTCGAAGGCTTCGTCGAGCGGCGCTTCGGATTCGGTAGCGGCCAGGAGATCGCGCTGAGGCTCGGCCAGTTCTTTCTGCCGGCATCGCGCGAGAACGTCGACGAGCTCTGGTCCTCGCCCTACACCTTGACGCTCTCGGCGCTGAACTCCTGGGTCGCCGAGGAGATCCGTCCGATCGGCCTCGATGTCGCCTGGAGCCGGACGGCCGCGAACGACCAGCGCTGGTCGCTGGCGGGCACGGTCTTCGGTGGCAATGACACCGCCGGCACGCTCTTGGCCTGGCGGGGTTTCGCGCTCCACGACCGGCCAACACCGACCGGCCGGTTTCTGCCGTTGCCGCCGCTCGCCGCGCTCACCACGACATTCTCGGAGCAGGATGGACGCGGGACTCGGCCTTTCTCGCGCGACCTCGACCACCGCCTGGGATACGCCGGGCGGGTGCGATGGGATGCCCCGGAACGCCGCGCCGTGGTCCAGGCGACCGCCTTCTTGAACAACGGCGATCGTGCCCTGCACGCCGGTCAGTACGCCTGGCGGACCGACTTCCGGTGGCTCTCGACGGAGGTCGAGCTGCCGGGCGGTCTGCGCTTCCTCGGTGAATGGGGGACAGGCACCAGCGAGATGGGGTTCGCGCCACCCGGCCGGCGCTCGCGATCCCAGGTCGACATCGGCTTCGACGCCCTCTACGCGATGCTTTCGTGGCAGCGCGGTGCGCTGCGAACCTCGCTGCGCTACGACCAGTTCGAAGTCGAGGATCGCGACTCGAGCCCCGGGGACGACAACAGCGAGGAGGGCTCCGCGGTGACCCTGGCGGTCATCGGTGGGTTCGGCGAACACTGGCGGGTCGGTGTGGAGATGCTCTATCTCGAGGCCGAACGCCCCCAGGCGCGCGCGCTGGGCGCTCCCGACCTCGGCGGCAACGCTTTCCGGGCCGAGCTGCGCTATGCCTTCTGAGGTTCGTCCGCGAGCCGGCTTCCTTCGCGCCGCGCGGCGAAGAAGAACGGCACGATCGCACAGCCAGTGACGGCGAGGCTCACCAGCAGGCCGGTCGTGAGGCCCATCCGGTCGCCGATCATGCCGGTGATGAGCGGACCCGGCCCGACGCCGAGAAGATTCAGCACCAGCAGCGCGAAGGCGACGAAAGTCGAGCGCGCATGCACCGGCGAGAGCTCCTGGAACGACGAAAACAGCGGTCCGAACCAGGCGGTGGTGCCGGCGCTGGTGAAGAACCAGCAGAGATAGAACAGCGGCGTCCCCGGTGGCAGAGAGTAGTAGATCAATCCGATCGGCGTGAAGAAGGCGGTCATCGCGACCAGGCTCCAGAGGCGGCCGTTGCGCCACCGCCGGGCGCACAAGTCGCCAAAAGCGCCGCCGGAGAGATTGCCGAGGAATCCCGCCGCGACCGCCACCAGTCCGGCGCGAAAGGCGGCGTCGGCGTAAGTGAAGCCGCGCTCCTGAACCAGCCAGGTCACGCCGTGGAGCGCCGCTCCCGAGCCGTAACACAGCAGTGAGCCGCCGGCCAGCGCAAGCGCGAGTGCCGGACGCGCGGTGAGCGCGCGTCCCAGGTCGCGAAGCAGCTCGCGGACCGCCGGCCGTGCCGGCAGCGTCGACACCGTCGGCAGGTTGGGCTCTGCGGACGCGGCGGCAACGCGCCGCCGTTCCGGCTCTCGCAGCACCAGCAACAGCATCGTCGCGAGAAGTCCGATGATGCCCAGCGCCCAGAACGAAACCCGCCAGCCGAAGCGCGGCGCGATCAGGCTCGAAGAGATCAGCGCCATCGCCATGCCGAGCGGGATGCCGGCGTAGTAGACCCCGATGGCGAGCCCCAGGCGGCGGGCCGGAAACGCGTCGCCGAGCATCGAGAGCGCCGCCGGGGTCAGCGTCGCTTCGCCGATGCCGACGAAGATCCGGGGGATGGCGAGCTGCACGAAACTGCGTGCCCACCCCGAGAGCGCGGTCATGCCGCTCCACAGCGCGAGCCCGGCGGCGATCAGCGGAAAACGCCGGTAGCGGTCGGCGGCGATGCCGAGAAAAAGGCCCACCAGGGTGTAGAAGAAGACGAATCCGAAGCCGGCGAGCAGGCCGATCTGGGCGCGGCTCAAACCGAGGTCGGCCATCAGTAGCGGCGCGAGGCTCGCGATCAGCATCCGGTCGACGAAGTTGAGGACGTTGAGCGAGGTGAGGAAGAAAAGCAGGCCCCAGGCGGCGCGCGAGACCGGTGCGGCGTCTTCGTCGAGGGAGAGTTTCGGCATCTTCGGGGGCCTCAGGCTTGCGGGTCGCGCGCGGCGAGAAAGCGCCGCAAGCGGGGGAAGAATAGATCACGACGCTCGAGGTAGACCACGTGGCCGGCCTCCGGCACGAGCTCAAAGCGGCTGTTGGGGAAGATTCCGGCGAGCTTCGCCTGCGCCCAGAGGGGGATCGCACGATCCTGCTCGCCGGCGAGAATGGGCGTCGGAGTTGTGACCGCGCGGTAGGAGTCGAGACGCGCCTCGAGTCCGGCAAAAAAAGGATTCTGCGCCTCGGTCAGCCGCACCAGGCTGTGAATGCGTCCGATGTAGCGCTCTTCGAAGCGCTGGCGCATGCCCTCGAACTGCGCCGGGTCGACGGCGCGCAGGAAGCGCTCGCCGAAGATCTTTTCGTACATGTACTGGGTGTAGAGCGGAAAGAGCTCCGGGCCGCCGGCATAGAAGCGCAGCGAGATCTCCTGATAGAGCTCGAAGGCGCGCTCGTTCGAGAGCAGGATCCCCGACACCGTGAGCGTATGCAGGCGTTCCTGATGCAGGCGCGCGAACTCGAGCGCCACGAAGCCGCCGTAGGAGACGCCCATCGCATGCACCCGTACGATGCCGACCTCGTCGAGGATCGCCAGGAGCTCGCCGGCGAGCTGCGGCATCGTCACCGGTTCGTCCGGGCTCGACGAAGCGCCCTGGCCGATGTAGTCGAAGAGCAGCACGTCGTAGCCGGAGAGATCTTCGATGAACGGGTACCAGGCACGAGTGTGCATGGCGAGACCGTTCAGCAGGCAGACGACTTCGCGTTTGCCGGTGCCGTGGAGCTCCCACCAGATTTGATGTTGCGGTCGCGCCGGGTCGGGCAGGTATCCACTGCGCAGCGGGGTGACGTCGGGCATCGGGCTCCTCGATCGGGTCGCGCGCTTCGAGCGCGGGTCAGACGTGTCGCAGCAGGGTGCAGACCGAAGTGCAGACCGGTCCGCCGAGGTTGGAGATCGCCGCGCCGGGTTTGCCGAGGCGGGTCAGGTGACGGGCGGTGAGGTCGATCGTAGTCATGATCCGGCAAACTCCAGCCGGTCGAGGAAGGCCAGGCAGGCTCGGGCGACCCAGTCGGGATCCTCGACCACCAGGGCGTGGCCGGAGGTCGGGTGGACGACGACCTCCGCGGCGATCGCCGCCGCCAGGGCGCGGGAGCGCTCGCCGTCCATGATTTTGTCGTCGTCGGCGAGGAGAGCCAGAGCGGGGCAGCGAATCCGGGTGAAGCGGGAGGTGAGATCGAATCCTTCGAGCGCCGCCAGCAAGCGATCGACGCCTGCGAACCAGGACTCCGGCAGCAGCCCGGTCTGGGCGCGGCGCAGGTCGAGTGTGGCCGCCTCGGTCCGCCGGTACCTCGACGAGTAGACCCCATCGACCAGCAGGTCGTAGAACTCCGTCGCGTCGCCACCGGGGATGCGGCGACCGAGCAGGGCCCGCATCTGGTCGCTGCCGCGCCGGAACCCTGGCGTCTCGCGGTCCATGGCGGTGATCACGACCAGCGAGCGCACGCGCTCCGGCCGGGCGGCGGCAAACTCCAGCGCGACCTCGGCGCCGAACGAGGCGCCGATGAGATGGGCCGAGCTCCAGCCGACACTGTCGAGGAGTATCGCGAGATCTTCGGCATGGCCAGCGAGGTCGGGCGGCACTTTGCCCGGTGGGACCGCGGGCGAGAGCAGCTGGCCGCGAAAATCGAAGCGCAGAACGCGATAGCGCCGCCGCAGGAGGGCGGCGATCGCCTCCCAGGAAGAGAAGGTCATCATCCCGCCGTTCAGCAGGACGACCGGCGGGCCGTCGCCTTCGAGCCGGTGGGCGAGCCCAGGTGAGTCGATCATCCGCTGAGTTTCCCGCCCTCGCCGGGCTGCGCCGCGGGCCGCCCGGATAGGTAGAGCGCTCTGAGCTCTCCCTTCACCACTTTTCCGTACGCGGTCCGGGGCAACTCGGCCAGGTAGACGATCTCCTGGGGGAGCTTGAAGCGCGCCAGGCGCTCGGCGACGAACTCGAGAAGCGCCGCGGTCGGCGCGCTCTCCTCTGCGAGCGGCACGACGAAGGCGATTCCCGCTTCGCCCCAGACCGGATGTTCGATGCCGACCACGGCGGCGTCGCACACGCCGGGATGCTGCAGAAGAACCGCTTCGATCTCGGCCGGGTAGATATTCACCCCGCCGCTGATGATCATCTCCTTGGCGCGGCCGGCGATGGTGAAGAAGCCTTCGTCGTCGCGCCGCGCCAGGTCGCCCGAGCGGAACCACCCGCCGGCGAGATAGGACTCGGCGGTTGCCTCGGGCCGGTTCCAGTAGCCCTTCGAAAGGTGCGGGCCGCGAAACCAGAGCTCGCCGACTTCGCCGGCCGGCGCGTCGGCGCCGTCGGTGCCGACCACCCGCGCCTCGGTGTGCATCATCGGCCTGCCGATCGAGCCGAGCTTCGCCACCGAATCGGCGGCGGTCATGGTGAAACAGTTGACCCCCACCTCGGTCATGCCGAAGCCCTGTTTGAAGACCAGGCCATGCCGCTGGTAGAGCTCGGCGATCCAGGTGGGCAGGGGCGCCCCGCCGGAGTAGAGGCAGCGGACCGAGGAGAGATCGGTGCGCGCGAACTCAGGGGCCTCCGCCAGCAGCTTCCAGATCGTCGGCACGCCGAGGATGACCGTGCAGCGCTCGCGCTCGACGGTCGCCCAGATCTCCGCCGGATCGAATCCGCGATGCAGCACGACCGTGCCACCGATGGTGAAGATGGGCACCAGGAAAGCGAAGAGCCCGCCGGCGTGGTAGAGCGGCGTGAAGATCGGCGAGACGTCCGTCGCCGCGAGCTGCCACCCGGCGACGGTGTTGTATCCGTTCCAGGCCACCTGGCGGTGCGGAATCATCACGCCTTTCGGCCGGCCCGTCGTCCCCGAGGTATAGAGCAGGCAGTACAGATCCTCGCCGTCGCGGCGGGTGGCGACGAAACCTTCGACCTCCAAGGAGTCGAGGGCCAGCGTCGCGAGCACCGGGTCTCCATGCGTGGGCCCGGCGTCGAGCGCGACCCAGCTTTCGACTTGTGCAGCTTCCTCCATGGTGCGCAGGGCCTGCACGGTCGCAGCGTGCTCGCCGTCGTAGATCAGGAGTCGGGCGCCGCAATCGGCGAGGATCGGCGCGATCTCGTGCGCGGTGAGACGCGTTCCGATCGGCACCAGAATGCAGGCCCCCTTGCCGGCGGCGAAGAAGAGGTCGAGGAACTCGACCCGGTTGTGCGCGAGGAGCGCCACCCGGTCGTCGGGAGCGATGCCGAGCTCGCGCAGGGCGACTGCGGCGCGGGCCGCCCGCCGGTCGAGCTCGCGGTAGGTGAAGCGCTGCGGCGGATCGACGACGATCAGCGCCGGCGCATCGGGGGTGATCCGGGCGCGCTCGCCCAGAACATCGCCTGAGATCATCGCGGAGTTCGAGGCGATGGTGGCAGTCGGGGCGAGTCCGGCGCGGCCGGGGTCGGGGCCGCCGTGGGCTTCGCCGGCGCTGCTGCGGCGGCTGCCGGGGGCGCTGCGGCGAGCAGCGCCTGTAGCCTCCAGACGAAGGTCGGGGCGCACTCGAGTTGCGGAATGTGGCCGCAGTGGTCGAGCAGGGTCAGGCGGGCGGCGGGAAACTGTTCCTGCAGGCGCTCGGCGTAAGCGACCTTCATCAGCTGGTCGGAGGCTCCCCAGAGCAGGTCGACCGGAGTCCGGACTTCGCCCAGACGGCCGACGAGCAGATGCGCGATGAGACCGGGGAGATCGCGCGTCAGGCGCGCCGTCGGGCCGGTCGGGGCACGGCGCACGAGGTCGTCGAGCAGCCAGTCGGGGAGCGGCGGCGCCGAGGGGTCGCGCAACATCGCCATCAGGCGCGCGGCCGCGTCGCGGTCCTGCGGCAGGAGCGACGGAGCTCCGGGATCCCCGGGGAGCGGACCGCCGTTGACGAGCACGATCCTCTCGACCTTGTCGGGATGGCGCAGAGCGAGAAGGGTCGCGATCCAGGCGCCCATCGAGTTGCCGACCACGATCGCCGGGCGCTCTTTCGTCACCTCGAGCAGAAGGCGCTCGGCACCGGCGACGATCGTCGCCATCGGCAGGTCGCCGCTCGCGGGGGCGCTTTCGCCATGCCCCGGAAGATCGGGAACGACGACCCGATAGCTGCCGACGAAGGCCGGCGCGACCTCGAACCAGACGCTTCCGTGGTTGCCCACCCCGTGCAGGAAGAGGAGCGGTTGGCCCTTGCCCGCGACCAGCGAAACCTGGCGATCGGCTTCGCTGCCGAGGAGAAGCGGCGCGAAACCGCCGGCGAGCATCGCGTCCCGGCGATACTTCTCGAGCTTCTCGAGCGACGGGCCATCGCCTTGCGCGAAGAGTGTTCCGGCGAAGAGGCCCAGGAAGGCGGCGGCTTTCAAGCGGCTTCCGATCGCGGAAGGAGAGGACATCGATCGATTCTCCCTGACCTCATGTTCCGGTGACCAGCCCGCCGTCGACCGAGAGCACGGTCCCGGTGACGTACGAAGCCGCATCCGAGGCCAGCCACAGGTAGGCCTCGGCGATCTCCTCCGGCCGACCCATCCGGCCGAGCGGAGTATGGCCGACCATGCCGTCGAGAATCTTCGGCGGCATCGCGGCGAGGATCTCGGTGGCGATGAATCCGGGAGCGACCGCGTTCACCCGGATGCCGTAGCGCCCGAGCTCGCGCGACCAGGTCCGGGTCATGGTGACGACCGCGCTTTTGGTCGCGGCGTAGTTGGCCTGGCCGAAGTTGCCGTAGAGGGCGACGACCGAGGAGGCGTTGAGAATCGCCCCGGCTCCCGCCCGGATCATGTGCGGTGCGGCGGCGCGGGCGCAGAGGAAGACGCCCTTGAAGTTGACCGCGACGACGGCGTCGAAGGCGTCATCCTCCATGATCGAGACCACGGCATCGTCCTTCCACTTCACGAGTTGCGCGTCGCGCACGATGCCGGCGTTGTTCACCAGGACGTCGTAGCGCCCCCAGCGCGCCACCACTTCGGCGGTCGCTGCCTCGACCGCCGCGCGGTCGGTGACGTCGACGCGCGAGACCGACGCCTCGCCGGCGCCCAAGGAGGCCGCGCCGGCAAGACTGGCGAGCTCCTCCTCAAGTCCGTCGAGCGACGCCACGTCCCAGGCGGCGACGCGCGCCCCTTCGCGAGCGAAGCGGCGCGCCACCGCCCTGCCGATTCCGGCCGCGGCGCCGGTGACGACGACGACGCGGCCGGCGAGTCCGGTTTCGATCATGGGCCGGAGCTTAGAAGAACCGGAACTCGATCGTTCCGAGGACCGTGCGCGGCGCTCCGTACGAGCCGGTGAGGATGCCGAGCGACGGAATGTTGTAGCCGTTGGTCAGGTACTCCTCGTCCGACAGGTTCTTGCCGTTGATCGCGAAGCGCCACCTGGCGTTGGGCGAAAGCCAGGAGACCCAGGCGTCGTAGGTCTCGTAGGAGGGCTGCGAGATCGGCCGCAGCGGCTGGCCGGGCCGGCCCGGGTAGGGCCCGCCCTCGTTGGTCAGAATCGCGTCGTCGCGATAGGCGCCACCGACACTCGCGGTGAGGAGTCCGCCCATGACCGGGAAGTCGAAGTTCAGGTGCAGCGCGCCGGTGAACTCCGGGGCGTTGGTGATCACCTGGGTGTCGACGAAGCCGTCGTGGTTCGAGTCGAGGACCTCGTCCGGAGTCAGATCGAGATAGCTCAGGTAGCCGTTGACGCTGAACCAGTCGATGCTCCGGCTCGAAGAGTCGAACTCGACCTCGACGCCCTTCATGGTGGCGTTGCCGGCGTTCAGGAAATTGCCGAAGAAGGCGTCTTCGACGCCGTCGCCGTTCGAGTCGTAGGCGGTGAAGGTGGAGACCTGGACGTCCTTGTATTTGCCATAGAAGAGCGCCGAGTTGAGCACCAGCTGGCCGTCGGCGAGGACCGACTTCACGCCGACCTCACCCACCGTCAGCACCTCGTCGTCGAACGGCTCGGCTGACTCGGGGAAGATCGTCGCCTGCGCCCTGACGTTGAAGCCGCCGCTCTTGAAGCCTTCGCTGACGGTGACGTAACCCATCACCGCATCGCTGAACTTGTAGTCGAGGCCGAGCTTGGGAGCGAGCGAGTCGAAGGTGACGTCCTTGTCGTAGTTGGCGGTGATCGCGTTGACGACGGTGAAGGTGTCGTTGGTATAGCCGGCATTGAAGGCGATGCCGTTCTTCTTTTCGCGCGTCGCGCGCAGGCCGACATTGAGCCGCAGCCGGTCGGAGAAGGCGTAGCTGCCATCGCCGAAGAGGGCGATCGAGTCGGTGAGGGTCTTGCCGTCGGTGGTGCCGAAGATCCGGTTGAGGAAGATGTTCTTGACCAGACCGCCGGCCTCGCCGTCGAAGTAGTACAGGCCGAGAACGCCGGTGAGGTTGGTGCCCGCGTCGTAGACCAGCTGGAACTCCTGCGATACCTGGTTGTCGTAGTAGGTCGCCTGGACGTCGACGATGCGCGCCGGGGTGGTGTCGAAGTCGATGTTGTTCTCGCTGTCGGACTCACGGTAGGCGGTGATCGACTTGAACAGCCAGGCTTCCGCGAAATCCCACGAGATGACCATCGAAGCGCCCATCGAGTCGGTGCCGTTCACCGGCGCGAGGCCGCTCTGGGTGTCCCAGCGGTCGTCGTTGGGAGGGCAGGTCACACCGAGGAAGGCAGGGCAGAGGGGGTTCGCCGCCAGGCGCTGGTAACCCTTCGGTTCGGCCTCGTCCTGGGTGAAGTCGAGACTGAACTGGACCTTGAGATCGTCCGAGACGAGCCAGTCGAGACCGCCGCGAGCGGCGACGGTCTTGCGGTCGGAGACGTCCCGGCCGGTGAGCAGGTTCGTCCCGTAGCCCTCGTGCTGGAGCGAGGCGATGGCGAGCTTGCCGCGGAGTTTGCCGGGGATGAGAGCGCCGGCGAGGTTGGCGCGGAAGTCGAGGTTGGACTGCGTTCCGGGAGAGAAGGAGATCATCGCCGACTTGTCGTCGGTGAGCGGGCTGCTCACGTACTTGATGGCGCCGCCGATGGTGTTCTTGCCGTAGAGCGTCCCCTGCGGGCCACGCAGGACCTCGATCCGGCTCACGTCGTAGACATCGAGCAGCGCGCCCTGGGGCCGCGCCAGATAGACGTCGTCGATATAGAGCCCAACGCCTGGATCGACGCCCCAGAGCGGGTCGGCCTGGCCGATGCCGCGAACGAAGGCGGTCAGGGTCGAGGACTGGTTGCGTCCCTGGTAGACGGTGAGGTTGGGGACCTGTCCCTGCAGCTCGGAGATGTCGGCCGCGGCGGTCTCTTCGAGGCGGTCGCCGGAGACTGCGGTGACGGCGATCGGCACCTCCTGCAGATTCTCTTCCCGTTTGCGTGCCGTGACGATGATCTCCTCGCCGACCTGCTCCATCGTCTCTTCCTCGGCGGCCTTGGCAGTGGTCTCCTTGTCGGTCGTTGCTGCCGCCTGGGCCGCGTCCGCGGCGGGCGGCGTGGCGGGCTCCTGCGCGCCTGCGGGCTGAGCGGCGAAGCCCAGCGCTGCGACGAGCGCCGCGGCGAACGTCCATCCGGCGAATCCCGGCCAGCGGCCGGGGGGCGCTGCGGTCTCCGACACCTTCACCTCTGGGAGATGCTTCATGACTTGCCCCTCTTGCTGCGGATGGACCTCGCGGTCGTGGTTTTTGCCGCCGGAGCCTTCCCGGCGCGTGGACGGTTCGTAGACGGCAGGGCTTCGGCGGCGGTGCGCGGCAGAAGTCCGAATCGCAGCAGGCGGATGAACTCGTCGACCGCCTGTTTCGGCGTCATGCCGAAGTGCAGCGGTGCGCCGAAGCACTTCTCGACGGTGTAGAAGTAGAAGAGCCAGCGTGTCGCGAGCATCACCGCGATCATCGGATCGGCATCGCCGAAGTCGCCCGCCTTCCGCCGCTTGACGAAGCTCGGCCCGTAGGCGGCGGCGAAGCGCGTCGCCATGCCCTCGTAGAAGGCGCGGATGTGCTCGCCCTGGAACTCGATGACGTCGACGTAGATCAGCAGGATGTGCGGCCCGTTCTCGTCGACCACCTGTTCGATCGCAAGGGCCAGCTCTTCGAGGTCCTCGGGGAAGTTGCCGCGCGCGAAGACCTGATTGAGCTCGAGCTCGGGATCGACCAGACGCTCCCAGTAGATCTCGATCAGGCGCTGGTAGATCGCGTGCTTATCCGGAAAGTGGTGGTAGATGTTGCCGACCGAGAGCCCGGCGCGTTCGGCGATCTGTCGCAGTGTGGTGGCCCGGTAGCCCTGGGTAGAGAAGAGGGCGAGGCCGGCGTCGAGCACGGCCGCGACGGAGGCTTCCGACTTCTCGAGCTGTCGCTCCTTGGCCGCCATCGAACCGCCCTCCGGG